>DATIFD010000273.1:0-8857 GCA_035455385.1 Burkholderiaceae bacterium | reverse complement strand
ATTTCGGCATGTTCCCGCTGTCGTACGTGCCGGCGTTGTGGTTCAAGGTGATGGATCCGCGGCTGCTCGCGCTGCCGCACGTCGCCGGCGACTTGAACCGCATCAACATCGACCCGCGGCACCACGACGCCATCGTCGCACGCTACGGCGCGGCACCCCGTCCGCACGCGCCCGCGGTCTGACGCCGCCGGCGGTCGGGCGACGTGCAGGACTGCGCAGCCCACGCGGCCGCAGCCGCCGATGGCGCGGCCGGGCACCCAATAATGCGGCGCGTGTCTCGCCCCACCCAGCGCCCGACTGCCTCCGGCTTCACGCTCGTCGAGCTGATGGTCGCCGTGGCGGTGCTCGCGATCCTGGCGATGCTGGCGCTGCCGAGCGTGCGGGCACCGATGATCCGGCAGCAGGTGGTGGACTCCGCCGCGTTGATCAACGTTGCCAAGACGGCCGTCGCCAGCCGTTGGTCGGCGCTGCAGAAGCTACCGTCCGACAACGCCGACGCGGGCCTGCCCGACGCCGACAAGCTGGTCGGCAACTACGTGTCGTCGGTGCGCGTCGAGGCGGGCGCCGTGCACGTCGTGTTCGGCAACCAGGCCAACGGCGCGATCAAAGGCCATACGCTCAGCTTTCGCCCGGCCGTGGTTGAGGGCGCCCCGATGGTGCCCGTCGCCTGGGTCTGCGGCGCGGCGCCGATACCCGACAAGATGACGGCCAAGGGCACCGACCGCACCGACGTCGAGGCGAAGTTCCTGCCGCTGAATTGCCGCGCCGGCTGACGCGTCGCCCAGCGGCACACGGACCGGTGCGTCCGCGCGTCGCGCGCGACTGGACGATCGTCGCGGACATGGACAATCGCCGCATGCCCCGGCCACCGATCCTTCTTGCCGCCTCGCTCGTCGCATTCCCGGCGCTGGGCGCGCAGCCGGCGGCGGTGCCGCAGCGGACGGTGTGCACCATCACCGTCAACTCGCCCGACGAGAAGGAGGCGTTTCGGGCCCATCTGCCCGCATCGAAGTACCGGTTCGTCGAGTTGGTCGAACGCGGCCGGCCCGACTGGCTCGCGTCGGCGTGCCGTGCATCGGTGTCGTGCGACGTTCTGATCATCTCGGCGCACTACGACGGCGGCAATGAATTCTTCTCCGACCAGCTCGACGTCAACGAGAGCCTGACCGTCACCGAGCTCGAACGCGTGTCGTGCAGCGATTCCTGCCCCAGCCTGTTCTCGCGTCTGAAGGAGGTCTATCTGTTCGGCTGCAACACGCTGAACCCCGAGCCGCAAAGCGGTGCGTCGGCCGAGATCGTGCGCAGCCTGGTCCGCGAAGGGCACTCGCCGCAGGAGGCCAAGCGCCAGCTGCACGCGTTGAGGGCCGCGCACGGCGAGAGCAGTCGCGACCGCATGCGCCAGATCTTCAACGACGTCCCGGTGATCTACGGCTTTTCGTCGACCGCACCGCTGGGCCCGATCGCCGGCACCACGCTGGAGCGCTACTTCCACGCCGGCGGCGCGCGCGACGTGGCGCAAGGCCGTGCGAGCAACCGCCTGCTCGGCTACTTCGCGTCGTTCGGCATGACAACGACGCCAGGCATCACCGGCAAGGATCCCGGCATCGAGGCGCGTGCCGACATGTGCCAGTTCGCCGACGACCGCCTGAGCACCGCGACCAAGCTCGCCTTCGTGCACGAGCTGCTGCAACGACACATCGGCGAGGCGCGCCTGCAGCTCGAGCGTATTCAGCGCCTGACCGCCACGCTGGACGGGACGACGCGTCGCGAGCCCGCAGTGGCCGGGGTGCTGGAAGAGATCGCGCGCGACGACGATGCCCGCGAGCGCTTCCTGGACTATGCCCGGCGGGCCGATCAACCGCCGGTGCGGGTGCGCCTGCTCAACGTGGCGCACGACGTCGGCTGGCTGTCCGACGACGAGCGGCGCGCCGAGCTGGCCGCGATGCTGCGCGAGGTGCAGGCGCGCGCGGCGCTCGGCGTGCCGGATGTGAACTTCACCTGCACGCTGAACCACGACCGAAGGCTCGACGGTGCGCTCAACCGGCAAGTCGCCCCGGCCAGCCTGGTCGACGACGTGGCCCACGCGGCCGTTCGCGCCTGCCTGGGTAGCACCGAAGACCGCGCGCGCACGCTGCAGGCGCTGCTGAGTAACGAAGAGGCCGACGTGCGCATCGCGCAGGCCTACCTGCGCCATCGGCCGATCACCGACCCGGTCGAGCTGCGCCGGTTCGCGCAGGGCATCGCCGGCATGCCGGCCGGCGAAGCGCAGGTGCGCGCGCTCGAAGCGCTGGCGCGGCACTACGTCTCCGATCCCCTGGTGCTCGAGGCGCTCACGCAGCTCTATGCACGGACGCCATCGTGGGCCGTGCAGGCCGCGATCGCTGGCATCCTGATCCGCGCCGACCGCCGCGCCATCTCCGGTGCACAGCTGCTGCGCACACTGCAGGACAAGCGCCTGCCGGCACCCGCGGGCCAGGACGAGATGATCGACGCGCTGATCCATCGGCTGCAGGCGTCCTGAGCGCCGCCGCCGCGCATCGACGGCCGGCCACGCGTGCGATCGGTTACGTGCACGTCCGGCGGGGCAGGCGCCACCTGTGGAACACTAGCCGGATGCTGTACCGGATTGCGCTACGCGATCGGCTTGCCGCCCTGTCGACCGCGCTGATGGCCGGGCTGGTTGCCGCCGCCTCCCCAGCCGCGAGGGCCGAGCCGAAGACCGTCTGCACCGTCACCATCAACTCGGCGGACGAGCGCAACACGTTCCAGCGCTTCCTGCCGAGCGACCAGTATCGCTTCGTCGAGCTGGTTCAGCGAGGTCAGCCCGACTGGCTGGCGCAGGCGTGCCGCCGCGGCGTGACCTGCGACGCGCTGATCATCTCGGGCCACTTCGACGACGGCACCGAGTTCTACACCGACCGCTTCGACGACCACGAGGCGCTGACGGTTTACGAGATGCAGCATGCCGCATGCAGCGCGTCATGCAGCTCGCTGTTCTCGCAGCTGAAAGAGGTGTACCTGTTCGGCTGCAACACGTTGAAGTCCGAGCCGCGCAACGTGGCCGAAGGCGAGATCCTGCGCAGCCTTTTGCGCGCGGGCCATTCGCAGGCCGACGCCGAACGCGTGGCGGCGCTGCTGAACGAGCGTTACGGCGAAAGCAATCGCGACCGGCTGCGCCACATCTTCAAGGACGTGCCGGTGCTGTACGGCTTCTCCTCCAAGGCACCGCTCGGGCGCTACGCGGGACCGCTCCTCGAGCGCTACTTCCAGACGGCGCCGGCCGGCGAAGTGGCCAGCGGGCGACCGAGCCAGACGCTGCTGCGCCTGTTCGGGCCGACCTCGATGATCAGCGTAGCCGGCCTGACCGATGCCGAGCCGCAGCAAGCCAGCTTCCGCCGCGACATGTGCGAATTCGCCGACGACCGTCCCAGCGATGCCGCAAAGGTTGACTTCATGCACCAGGTGCTGCGGCGCGACATGGGCGACGTGCGCATGTTCCTCGGTCATCTCGAGCACTACGCGTCGTCGATCGGCCCCGCGCAGCGGTTGCGCCCCGATGTCGCCGCGGCACTCGCGAGCATCGAGGCCGACCAGCGCACGCGCGAGCGTTACCTCGAGTTCGCGCGCGACGTCGACCAGGCGCCGGTGCAGGCGCGCATGATGGCGCTGGCACGCACGCTCGGCTGGCTGACGCCGGCCGAGGAACAGACCGAGTTCGTGCGCATGATCGCCGAGCGCATGGCACGCAACACGCTGGGCAAGCATGAGGTCGACCTCGTGTGCGCGACGCCTCAGCTGCGCGATGCCGGTCTTGCGCAGCAGGTGCTGGCCACCGGCGCCGTGCGGCCGGGTGACGTGGCTCACTCGGCGGTGCTGGCGTGCCTGGGCAACGCGCAGGCGCACGAGCGCACGGTGCGCGCGCTAACGAGCACGCGCGAGGAGGACGTCGAGATCGCGCAGGTCTACCTGCGCTATCGACCGCTGGCCGATGTCGGCGAAGTGCGTGCCGTCACGGCGAGCATCGGCCGCATGACGACACCCGGCGCCCAGGTGCGCGCGCTGCAGACGCTGTCCAAGCAGCGCCTGGTTGATCCGCAGAGTCTGCAGGAGATTGCGCGGCTGTTCCCGCTGGCGCGCTCGCTCGACGTGCAGCGCGCGATCGCCGACATCCTGATCCGTGCGGACTACAAGTCGCTGTCGCGCGCGGACCTGGCGCGCTCGTTGCGCCAGTACCGCCTGAAGTCGCCCGACGGCCAGGATGTGATCGACTTGCTGATCCGACTTCTGCAAACCGCGTGACGCAGCCGTTGCGTCAGCCGCGTCGACTCCACACCGGTTCGTCCCACGCCGTGGCGGCGACCTGCTCCCCCCACAGGTCGATCTGCACCGTCGTACCGGCGTGCGCGCAGCGCGCCGCTGCGCCGCGCACGTAGCCCAGACCGACGCAGGCACCGGCCAGCGGGCTCCATCCCACCGAGACGAGCTCGCCTGCCGGCTCGCCATCGATCGCGACCGCCTCGCCGCCCCAGGCGTACACCGCCGGGTCGTCGAACACGAAGCTCACCAGCTTCTTGCGCAGCGGCTGTTCGCGCGCCGCCAGCAACGCATCGCGGCCGATGAACGCGATCGGCTTGTCGAGCTTCACCGCGAACCCGAGTCCAGCCTCCCACGGCGTCTCGTCGGGGCCGAGCTCGGCGCCCCAGGCGCGGCGCCCCGCCTCGATGCGCAGCGCGTCGATCGCGTAGTAGCCGGCGTCGCACAGGCCGCGTGCACGGCCTTCGTCGTCCACGCCGCCGAGATCGGCACCCGCTTCGTGCAGCGCCAGGTACACGTGGCGGCACATCTCGATCGGCACGTACAGCTCGAATCCGGGGCCGCCCACGTAGCTGATGCGCGCCGCGCGCACGCGCGCCAGGCCGAGGTCGATCTCGCGGGTCCACGAGAACTTCAGCGCCTGCGGCGACACGTCGTCCGGACTGACGCGGCGCAGCAGCTCCGCCGCAAGCGGCCCCATCACCGACAGCACCGCTGTCATCGTGCTGACATCGGTGACCACGGCGTGATCATGCGGCCCGATGTGGCGCGCGATCCAGTCGAGATCGCGCTGCGGCTGCGCCGATCCGGTGATCAGCTGAAAGCGGTCGTCGGCCAGCCGCATCACGGTCAGGTCGCTCTCGAAGCCACCGCGTGCATTGAGCATCGCGGTGTAGACGAGGCGGCCGACGGGCACGTCGACGTCGTTGGCGCACAGCCGCTGCAGCAGTGCTGTTGCGTCGCGCCCCTGCAGCGCCAGCTTGCCGAACGAGGTCTGGTCGTAGATCGCGACGCCCTCGCGCGTGGCGCGCTGCTCGGCCTGCACCCACGGCAACCACGGCGGCGTGCCCAGCGTGTGCGCCGGCGATGCGACGCCGGCGGGCCTGAAGTAGTTGGCACGCTCCCAGCCGTTCTTGCTGCCCCACGTTGCGCCACGCGCGTCGAGCAGTTCGTACAGCGGCGACGTGCGCAGCGGCCGCGCCGTCTGCAGCTCCTGCCGCGGCCAGCGCATCGCGTAGTGCAGGCCGAGCGTCTCGGCGGTGCGCTCGGCCAGCGCCTTGCGATTGGCCGTGAACGGCCCGAAGCGCCGCACGTCGACATCCCACAGATCGCCCGGCGCCTCGCCGTCGGCGATCCACTGCGCGATCAGCCGCCCCGCACCACCGGAGTTGGCGATGCCGGCCGAATTGAAGCCCGCGCAGACGAAGTACTGGCGCACGCCAGGCGCCTCGCCGACGATGAAGTTGCCGTCGGGCGTGAAGCTCTCGGGTCCGTTGAGCAGCATCTTGATCTGTGCGGTCTCCAGGCACGGCGTGCGATGGATCGCGTTGGTCATCAGCGGCTCGAACTGGTCCCAGTCCTCGTCGAGCAGCTGGAACTGGAACGTGCTCGGGATCGGGTCGACCGTCCACGGCTTGGCCTTGGGCTCGAAGCCGCCCATCAGCAGGCCGCCGACCTCCTCCTTGTAGTAGATGAAGCCGTCGGGGTCGCGCATCACGGGCAGCATCGGGTGCACGCCGTCGATCCGGCCGGTGACGATGTAGAAGTGCTCGGCCGGGTACAGCGGCACGTTGACGCCGGCAAGCGCGCCGAACTGGCGCGCCCACTGGCCCGCGCAGTTCACGAGCACCTCGCAGCGCACGTCAACGATCTCGCCGTCTCGGCGCGTGCGCACGCCGGCCACGCGCTCGCCCGCCTCGCCGCGCGCGGTGAGCACACCGCTGACCTCGACGCCTTCGACGATGCGCACGCCACGGATGCGCGCGCCCTTGGCCAGGCTCATGCACAGGTCGGCCGGGTTGGCCTTGCCGTCGCCCGGGATCCACAGCGCGCCGTGCAGGTCGTCGGTGCGCATCAGCGGGTAGAGGTCACCGGCCTCCTTCGGCGTGATCAGCTGCACCTCGACCCCGAAGCTGCGCGCCAACGCCGCCTGCTTCTTCAGCACTTGCCAGCGCTCGGGGGTGGCGGCGACGTTGATGCTGCCGCAGGGCTTCCAGCCGGTGGCCAGTGCCGTTTCGGCTTCGAGCGTCGAGTACAGCTCGATGCCGTACTTGCTCATCGCGGTCATGTTGCGGTTGGGCCGCATCTGGCCGACCAGCCCCGCGGCGTGCCATGTGGTGCCGCTGGTGAGCTTGCCCTGCTCGAGCAGCAGCACGTCGGTGATGCCGAGTTTGGCCAGGTGGTACGCGGTCGAGCAGCCGGCAATGCCGCCGCCGACGATGACGACGCGGGCTTGGCTGGGCAGGTTCATCACGCGTTCCTAGAATGGCAAGCAACGAGACCAGGAGGCACGACGATGGACCAGCCACCGCAGACGCTGCGCGCGATTCGCCCCGATCGCGCTGTCGACACGCTGCAGCGCCTGCCCTACTTCCTCGGTGTCTCGGGCAGCACGGTGGGAGCGCGCGGGCTGTCGATGCACCTGGTGGTGATCCCGCCCGGAGCGCGCGCCGAGCCGCACATCCACGTCGGCTACGAGACCGGCATCTACGTGATCGCCGGCCGCGTCGAGACGCGCTATGGCGAAGGCCTCGCGCAGTCGATCGTCAGCGAGGCGGGCGACTTCCTGTTCGTGCCGCCGGGCGTGCCGCACGAGGCGATCAACCTCAGCGCCACCGAGCCGGCGCGCGCGATCATCGCGCGCAACGACCCCGCCGAGCAAGACAAGGTGGTGCCGTATCGGCCCTGAGGCGCGCATCGGCCTCACCAGGGCAGCGAATACGTCTTCACGTTGGTGAAGCTCTTGCAGGCTTCCTGCACACCCTCTTTGTAGCCGAGGCCGGAGTCCTTGATGCCGCCGAAGGGCGTGACTTCCAGGCGGTAGCCCGGTACCTCCCACACATTGACCGAGCCGACGTGCAGCTCGCGCACGAAGCGCATCACGTCGTCGAGCCGGTTGGTGCAGACGCCTGACGACAGGCCGAACGCGGTCGAGTTGACCTGGCGGATCGCATCGTCGACGTCCTTGAACGTCATCACCGGCGACACCGGGCCGAAGGTCTCCTCTCGCACCACCTCCATCTCGCCGTGCACACGGTCGATCAGCGTCGGCGAGTACAGCGCGCCGCTGCGCCGGTTGCCGTGCAGCAGGCGCGCCCCCTGCGAAACCGCATCGTTGACGCGCCGCTCGAACAGCATCGCCGCGCGCTCGTCGATCACGGTGCCCATGTCGACCGTCGGGTCAAGCGGGTCGCCGCAAGTCCAGGCCTTGGTGCGTTCGAGCAGCGCCTCGGTGAAGTCGCCGGCCAGGCGCTCCTGCACGAAGATGCGCTTGACAGCGGTGCAGCGCTGGCCGCTGTTCTTGTACGAGCCCGAAGCCGCCAGTTCGGCCGCCCTGTTGACGTCGGCGTCGTCCATCACGATCAGCGGGTCGTTGCCGCCGAGTTCGAGCACTTGGCGCTTGTAGACCGCGCGCGCCGCGATGTGCTTGCCGATCGCCACGCCGCCGGTGAAGGTGACCAGGTCGACGTCGGGGTGCGTCAGCAGTTCGTCGGCGATCTCGGCCGGGTCGCCCGTCAGCACCGACAGCATCGGCGGCGGCAGCCCGGACTCGTACAGGATGTCGGCCAGCGTCAGCGCGGCCAGCGGCGTCTTCTCGCTGGGCTTGAGCACCATGCGGTTGTTGGTGGCCACCGCCGGCGCCACCTTGTGGATCACCTGGTTCAACGGGTGGTTGAACGGCGTGATCGCGCTGATCACGCCCAGCAGCGGCTCGCGCATCGTGTGCACGCGGCGCTGCTTGCCGTGGTGCGTGAGGTCGCACGAGAAGCTCTGCCCGTCGTCGACCAGCGCCTGCTGCGCGGCGAACAACAGCACGTCGCTGGCGCGACCGACCTCGTAGAGGCTGTCCTTCAGGCACAGCCCCGACTCCAGCGTGATCTGGCGCGCAATCGCTTCCTTGCGCTGCGCGACCAGCTCGCCGGCGCGCGTGAGGATGCGAAAGCGCTCGTGGCGCGTCAGCTTGGGCTTGTGGTCGCGTGCGAGGCGGATCGCGCGGCGCACGTCGTCGACGCTCGCACGCGGCACCGTGGCAGCGATCTCGCCGGTGTACGGGTAGCGCACCTCGATCACCCGATCGGTGTGAACCCTGTCGCCGGCGATGCGCATCGCCTCGCGGCGCACCTCGTCGAGGGCACCCTTGGCGCGGGGAGCGGTGGCGAGCTTCATCGAATCACACCGTGCCGTTGATGGCGAAGTCGAAGACTTGCCAGCTCTTCAGCGACTGTGCCGCCGCCTTGAGCTTGTAAGCGTCGTTCAGCGGCCGGTTGACGATGAACGGCACCTTGGTCTCCGACAGCCCGCCATGGGTGCGCAGCCGGTGGCC
>DATIFD010000272.1:0-6527 GCA_035455385.1 Burkholderiaceae bacterium | reverse complement strand
GGTCTTCGGCGCCGAAGCCGCCGAGCTGCGCCACCTTCAGCGCCTCGCACAGCTTGCGGCGACCCAGCGTGGCGTCGAACTGCCACGCCGGCCGCACCGTGCGCGCCGCCGCGTAGGCCTGCAGCGCAGGCGGCACGTCGTCGCCATCGAGCAGCACCTCGGCTGGCTCGATGCGCGACAGCCACGACGCCAGCTCGTCGAACGTCGTCTGTGCCAGCACGCAGCGCCCGCTGGCCAGGCTGAGCCACGCCAGTCCGCAATGCCTTCCGCGCGGCTCGCGCGCAAGCGCCAGCAGCGTGGTGTCGCTGCGCTCGGCGAGCAGCTCGCCGTCGGTGACCGTGCCCGGTGTCACCACCCGCGTGACGCGCCGCTCGACCGGCCCTTTGGCGGTGGCGACGTCGCCCACCTGCTCGGCAATGGCCACCGATTCGCCGAGCTTGATCAGCTTCGCGAGATAACTCTCGAGCGCGTGCACCGGCACGCCGGCCATCACCACCGGCTCGCCCGCGCTGACGCCGCGCGACGTCAGCGTGATGTCGAGCAGCCGGTTGGCGCGACGGGCATCGTCGTAGAACAACTCGTAGAAGTCGCCCATCCGGTACAGCACCAGGATGTCCGGATGCTCGGCCTTGATGCGCAGGTACTGCTGCATCATGGGCGTATGTAGCGAAATTGAATCCGCGGCCCGAGCCCGGCTGGGCGCGACATCTTCTTCTGTCTTCTTGCCAGGATTCATTGCTCTATGAATCGTCACTGACCCTGTCCGCACTTGCGAATCCGGCGCAACTTCTGGAGTAACTCTTGGTCTGGACACCGGTTTGGCGCAACTTTCCTGACACGTATTGGGTGTGTGCGCGGTGATTGCCTTGGACGCTCGAACCGCCAAGGCGCTCGCTGCCGGAAATCATCTCATGTTCGATTCCGCGCCCGGCCTTCGTCTCAAGGCCACGGGTCGACGACGGACGTGGATGTACCGGTACAAGGGCCCGGTCGATGGCCGCATGCGGCATGCCGCTTGGTGGTCGAATGGAAGGGGATCATCCGCGACAGGTACGGCAAGCGACTACCGAAAGCGACCCGGCATTCTTCGAACAGCCGTCACCGCACTGATCCACGGATGCCCCAGTGACCTCCTAGCGTGGTGTGAGGTTCCGACGTCCGCGCTGGCCGCACTCGACGAGCTACGCCCCTACGCGCGTCTGGGCATCTGGCGCGATGCCGTCATGCGGGCCCCGGGCTTCACGGCGCCATTCTCACCAATGGTCCCGAGGGCCCACGTACGCGCCAGGCCGTACGGAGGACCCTTGCGGCCGCTACTTGACGAGCGTCACGGGCACTTCCGCCAAGTGGATCACCTTGGTGGCCGTGGAGCCCATGACCAGGTTGCCGATTGCGCCCATGCCGCGTGTACCCATGACGATGCCGCCACGCCCTCCGACTTGGCGATGCCCACGATCATCTTGGCCGGCTCGCCGATGAGGACATGCGTCTCGCAAGCGAGGCGCGCTTGCTCCAGCAGCTTGCCGGCCTCGTCCAGCGAGGAACGGCCGTGCTCGAGCTGCGCGCGGCGGATATCGTCCTTCGTCATGTGCATGAGCAGCCCCGGATAGTCTGCCTCGGGTTGCACGTTGACGAGGTGCACTTTGTCGGCCAGGCGCATCGCATGGCGAAGGGCACGCAACGAAGGCTCGGAGCCGTCGCAGGCAACCAGGAGCGTGGTCATGATGGGCCTCCAAAAAGCGTTCAGCCTGAGAACGGCTCGGAATGGTGTCTGATCCACCGTCGTGGCGCGGATGCTGCACGCGGCCTCGCGGCGCGCGCCGGTTCGGGCCTGCTCGGCGGTTCAGAGCCGCTTCTTGAGCCAGATCAACGATGGGGCCCCCGCGCCCGAGAACGTTTGAACTTTGCCAGCTGGAGCGACTCTCCTTTGGCTCGCCATCGTGTCGCGACGGCCGGACCGGAGGAGATGATCATGATCAAGAGCGAATCGGGGTCGGAAGCGCGGGCGCGCGTGCTTGCGCTGATGGTGGCGGCCAACGGCCGCATCGACCCGCGTGAGTTGCAGGCGCTGGAGGAACTGGGCGCCTACGAACGGATCGGCGTGCCGCGCGAGCGCTTCGTGGCGCTCGCCCGCGAGTGCCTGCACGATGTCGGTGCCGGTCTGGCCGAGTGCTCCTGGCTGCGCGCCCGCGACCAGGCCTACGTGGACCGGCTGCTTGATGCCATCACGGATCCGCACGAGCGCTTGGTGCTGTGCCGCCTTGCCGCCGCCGCGGTGACTGCGGACGGTCAAGTGTCGGGAGACGAGCGGCTGGTCTACGACCACGTGCTGGCGCGCTGGCACGTCAGCCGCGACATGGTGACGCAGGCGATCCTGCAGCACGTGGAGCGCGGCGCCTGAACGTGGGGGCACGAACGATGCGACGCTGGGTTCGCTGGAGCGTCACACTCCTCGCGCTGAGTTCGCTGCTGAAGATCTCGTTGGCCGCAACGTAGTCCAGGGGTACCCGGCCAGCTTGGGCGCGGACAATCGACCACAACACCGTGCGCATGGTCAACGTGCACAGCAAGCTAGACCTGCGTGAGGAACCCCTGCTGCTGATGGAATTCCACGGCTCTCCCGCGGGCGTGAAGGAGCATGCCGAGACCGTGCAGGAGATTGCCAGGGAATTCAACGGCAATGATTTCGAATGGGCCACGACGCCCGAGGAGCGCACGCGCCTCTGGGCCGCTCGGCACAACGCGTACTTTGCGGCGATCCAGTCACGGCCCGGCTGCCGCGCGATTCCCACCGACACGTGCGTGCCGATCTCCCGTCTTGCGGACTGCCTGCTCGATTCGGTGAAGGAAGCCGACGACAGCGGCCTGCCGTGCTTCCTGGTGGGCCATGTGGGCGATGGCAATTTCCACTTTGGATACCTGCTGGACCCGAACAGCGCCAAAGAGCGTGTGCTCGCCGAACAACTCAATCACCAGCTCTTGGCGCGTGGGTACCGATCACCCGCCCGCCGACCGGTCGCGCTATCGATCTTGGTGGCGTCGGCGGTTGTTCTTCGCGGTCAACCCGCTTGAATGCGCCGTTTGCAGCGGCAATTGCATCGCCCGGCACACACACAAGAAGGGGCCCGTACTGTGCGGCGTGCTGCACCGGCCCACGACGCATCGGTCCTCGCGTGCGGCGTGCGACGATATGCGCTCGACCGAAAGAGTGGCAGCGGATGAAATCCTTGAGCGGAGTGGATGGCCTCTTCCTCCACCTGGAGACGAGGGAGACGCCGATGCACGTGGCGTCGCTGCACCTGTTCGACTTGCCGGCTGGATATGCGGGCGACTTCCACGCCGACGTCAAGCGGCAGATGCGACGGCGACTGCGCGTGGCCCCGGTTCTGACGCGCAAGCTGGCGCCGATGCCGCTGCAATTCGCCAACCCGGTGTGGGTCGAGGAAAGCAGGCTCGATCTGGACTACCACGTGCAGCACGTGACGCTGCCGAGCCCTGGCACTCGGGCGCAGTTGGAGGACTATGTGGGCCGCCTGCACTCGGAGCTGCTCGACCGCGGCCGGCCGCTGTGGCGCATGGCCGTGATCGACGGCCTGCAATCGGGTCAGGTGGCGTACTATTTTCAGGTCCACCACGCCGTGCTCGACGGACAGGCTGGCGTGCTGCTTTCGCAGGCGCTGTTTGACGTGACACCGAGGCCGCGGGCGCTGCCTCGCGGGCCCGGACCCCATGCCGAGCATCCCCGCCTGGCCGAGCTCGCCGCAGCCGCGCTGAAGCACGACGCCGGCCAGTACATCAAGCTCGTGCGGCACCTGCCCGACGTGGTGAAGACGCTGGTCGGCCTGTTCGGCCGCGCGCCCGGCCCGGCGCGGGGCCGGCTCGGGCAGAACTTCTCGTTTGGCCCGAAGACGGCGATCAATGTGCCGATCACCGGCGAGCGCGGCTTCGCCGGCGTGTCGATCCCGCTTGACACGCTCAAGCAACTGGCTGCTGCGCACGAGGCCAAGCTGAACGACATCGTGCTGGCGCTGTGCGGCGGCGCGCTGCGCCGCTACCTGGCGCGGCATGGCGGCATCCCGAAGAAGCCGCTGATCGCGACGATGCCGATCTCCCTTCGCGACCCCGGCAATGCCGAGTACACGACGCAGGCCACGCTGAGCCTGGTCAACCTGAATACCCAGATCGCCGATCCGGTGAAGCGCCTGCGCGCGATCCGCGACGCCGCCGGTGCGATGAAGTCGCTGGCCCAGCGCGCCCGCGGCGTGATCCCGACCGACTTCCCGTCCATCGGCGTGCCGTGGCTGCTGCAGGGCCTGGCAGCGCTGTACGGGCGCTCGGGCATCGTCGGCGCCATGCCGCCGATCGCCAACCTCGTGATCTCCAACGTCCCGGGACCGCAGGCGCCGCTGTATGCGGCCGGCGCCCGCATGACCGACTACTGGCCGCTGTCGATCGTCGAGCACGGCGTCGGTCTGAACGTCACCGTGATGAGCTACGCCGGCAAGATGGGCTTCGGCTTCACCACCGCGCGCTGCGCAGTGCCAGATGCCCGTGAGCTGACGGCGGCGCTGCTGGCGGCGCTGGACGAACTGATGGGCCGCAGCCCCGGCGTCCGAAGCGAGCGCCGCACCCGGCGCTGACAAGCACAGACGAGCACACCTGAACGAAACCTGCCTATGCGCCAGCTGAGCGACCACGACGCGAGCTTCCTGTACGCGGACACCATCCACGCCAACTCCAACGTCACCTTCGTCCAGATCTACGACCAGAGCACCGTGTCGGGCGGGACGCTTCGTTTCAAGGCCATCCTCGCGCACATCGAGAGCCGGCTGCACCGTTCGCCGATCTTCCGAAGCAAGTTGCTGCGCGTGCCACTCGAGCTTGACGACCCGTACTGGGTGGAAGACGAGTACTTCGACCTCGAATACCACGTCCGCCACATCGCGCTGCCCAAACCAGGTGACTGGCGTCAGTTCTGCATCCAGGCCTCGCGCATCCACGCACGCGCGCTCGACCTGCACCGTCCCTTGTGGGAGATCTACGTGATCGAGGGGTTGGACAGCATCACCGATCTGCCGGCCGGCAGCTTCGCACTGCTGACCAAGATCCACCACGCCGCCATCGATGTGGAAAGCCGCAACGAGTTCGTCGAGGTGCTGCACGACACCACCCGCAGGCCGCCGAAGCCCGAGCCGGCCGAACCCTGGTTCCCGGAGCGAGCGCCCGGCCCGATCGCGCTGCTGTGTCGAGCCAGCGTCAACGCGATGTTCTCGCCGTGGCGGCTGATGGGCCCGCTCGCGCGCGCCGCGCCCGCAATGATGGCATTCGCCCGCGATGTGCTGCACCAGGAGCACCACCGGGCGGCCACGCGCTTCAACGCGGTGGTCTCGCCACACCGCGTGTTCGACACACGGCGCTTCCTGCGCGACGAGTTCGACGGCATCCGCGGCCTGGTCGCCGGCGCGACGGTCAACGACGCCGTGCTGGCGGTCTGCTCCGGGGGCCTGAGGCGCTATCTCGACGCGCACGCCGAGCTGCCGCAGGCCGACCTGGCGGCGCTCGTTCCGCTCGGCATCGGGGCCAGACACGGACCGGCAGCCGCGTCGCGTTGCGTCTCATTCGGCACCAACATCGCCGACCCGATCGAGCGGCTGGCCTGGATCCACGGGCAGACCTCGGCGCCAGAGCCCGCCGCGGCCGCAGGCAGCATGCCGCTGCCCGCCTGCACGATCACCCACGTGCCTGGTCCGCCCAGGCCGGTGTATCTGCACGGCGCGCGCATGACCTACTTCTCGGCCATCCTTCCGATCGCCGATGGCATGGGTCTGGTGTTCGCGGTTTCCGACTACGACAGGCGCATCGTCGTTTCGCCCACCTCGTGCCGCGAATTGATGCCCGATCCGCAGGCCTTCACGCAGTGCGTGCGTGACAGCTTTCAGCAGTACCTCGCGCTGGCCCGCAAGAAGCCTGCGGCCACGGTCAGATCGGCACGGCCTCGTGCGTCATCAGCCGATAGGCGTAGCCCATCGGCCCGGACGGATCGAAGCGCTGCCAGGCCCCTTCCGGCTGCGAAAGGCGGTCGGCGACGATCCACAACACCAAGGCGTTGAAGCCCAGCCCGATGTGACTGCCCGGCACGCGGATGTTCTCGTGCAGCGCCGGGTCGCCCTCGACGGTGGCTTCCTGAGGCGGCACGACCCCGTCGCTGAGCGAATACAGGCAACTCAGTGGCATGGCCAGCATCTTGCGCTCGCGCAGCTTCTTGGCGCGTGGCTGCAGGGCGTGGGCGGCCGGCCCCATGGGGTGCGCAATCAGCCGGTACATCGCCTTGACGAAGGGCGGCGACGCGCTGCCTTCCGGATCGACCGTGACTGGGCTGCCCAGCGTGACAACGCAGCGCACGCACTCGGGCACCTGGTGGGCGCCGTAGAGCGCGAACACGCCGCCAAGGCTCCAGCCCACCAGACTGACCTTGCGGCCGGTCTTGTGGTGCAGATAACGGATCTTCTGTTCGAGCGCGGTGGCAT
>DATIFD010000271.1:0-8108 GCA_035455385.1 Burkholderiaceae bacterium | reverse complement strand
GGCCCCGGAGGAGGGTGCCCCGCAGACCCTTGGCCCGTGTTCGATGCCTCGCCGCGCGGGCGGCGAGGCGCGCCGCCTCAAAGCGGGCCCGGTGCCTCAACCCTTGGTTGTCGCGCGACGCGGCGGGGTTCCGATCGCCTTGCGCATGAATTCGATGAACGCCCGCACTTTGGCCGGAACGTAGCTGCGGCTCGGGTAGACCAGCCAGATCGCCGTCGGTGCGTCGGCGAAAGCGACGTGATGGCGGGGAAAGAGATCGACCAGACGCTGCGCGGCGAGATCGTCGTCGATCAGCCAGTCGGGCAGCGGTGTGGCGCCCATGCCGGCGAGCGTGCACTCGCGCAGCGCCAGGCCATTGGTGACCAGCAGGCGGGGCCTCACCGTGACGACGGTCGTCGGGCCGCCTTCGCTGCGAGCGAACGTCCAGCGGTCGCGAAAGCCGGGCAGCGAGAAGGACAGGCAGTCACAGCGATCCAGATCCTGCGGACTGTGCAGCCGGCTCCGGTTCGCGCGCGCCCACGCCGGGCTCGCGACGACCCGATAGCGCGTGCGCAGCAGCGGCACGGCAACCAGGTTGGAGTCCTGCAGCGCACCCGAGCGCACCGCGATGTCGATGCGCTCGGCGACCAGGTCGACCAGCGCATCGGTCAGCGTCAGTTCCAGCTCCAGGGCCGGATGGGCACGGCGGAACGCAGGTAGCAGCGGCACGATGCGGCGCAGGCCGAATGTGTTCGACACGCTGACCCGCAGCGTGCCGCGAGCCTCCCCGGCCGTGTCGACGGCCGCCTCGCGCACCTGCCGCCACTCTTCCAGCAGCGGCTCCAGGCGCTGCGCGAACACCGCGCCGGCTTCGGTCAGCGCGATGCGCCGCGTGCTGCGCTGGAACAATCGCGTGCCGAGCTCGGACTCGAGCGACGCGACGCTGCGCGACACCGACGAGGGGTCCACGGCCAGCGCCCGCGCGGCTGCGGCAAAGCTGCCGCCGCGGATGACGTGCATCAGTGTCTCGAGGTCCTCGATGTTCACGTGGTCAGCCGGATGTTCGTGCGGATTCTGCACGAGTGTAGTTCGCTTCCGCGGCTTCACATGCGCATCGCGCATCAATAGCCTGCAAGCTCTTCCACCACTCGGGCTTCGGCCTCCAGCAGAGGGACATCCCATGACCACACTTGCCTCCGAACTCCAGGCGCTCACCGCATCGGTGCGTGCGCAGGCCCCTGCGCACGTCGTCGACACCATCGACAACGCCATGCAACAGCTCGCCGGAAGCGGGCTTGCCGAGGGCGCGTTGCGCATCGGGCAGCCGGCCCCGTCGTTCGTGTTGCCCGACGCAACCGGTCGCAGCGTCGATTCGAAGTCGCTCCTCGCGCGCGGCCCGCTGGTGATCAGCTTCTATCGGGGCGCATGGTGTCCGTACTGCAATCTGGAGCTGCGCGCATGGCAGCAGCACCTGCCGGAGCTGCGGGCACTCGGCGCGACCCTGGTGGCGATCTCGCCGCAAACGCCCGACGCGTCGCTGACGCTCGCCGAGAAGCACGCGCTCGCCTTTCCGGTGCTGTCGGACCTTGGAAACCGTGTCGCCCGCCAGTTCGGTATCGTGTTCGCGCTCGACGCGGGTCTGCGCGAGGTGCACGAAGCGTTCGGCGTCGATCTGCCAGCGACCAACGGCGACGCCTCTCACGAACTGCCGGTTCCGGCGACGTATCTCGTCGATGCGGACGCCACGATCGGTGGCGCCTGGATCGATGTGGACTATCGGCGCCGCGCAGAGCCCGCGCTGGTTCTCGCTCGGCTGCGCGAGCGCATCGCCCAGGCCTGAGGCACCCATGCGATCACCAGGCAAGGCGCCCACGCCGCCCGGCGTCGTCGCCGGATTCCTGCTTGGCGCCGTCTCGGTCGCGCTGTTCTCGGGCTTCACGCTCGTTTCGCGGGCCGGCCTGACGGCGTCGCTGAAGCCGTGGGACCTCGTCGTCCTGCGCTTCGGCATCGGTGGTCTGCTGCTCTTGCCGGTGCTGGTTCGCAACGGCCTGCAGAGGATCGCGCTGCGCGATGCAGTGGCGCTCGCCTTCACGGGAGGCCTTGGTTTCGCGGCGTGCGCGTACGCGGGCTTCGCTCTTGCGCCGGCAAGCCACGGCGCGGTGCTGTTGCACGGAACGTTGCCGCTGTCGACCTACCTGCTGGCGCGAGCGCGGCGCGATGGCGCCTCCGGCCAGGGCATTGCCGGGCTGCCGCTGATCGCACTCGGCGTCGTCGCGATGGCCTGGGAGGGCATCTCGCAGCGGGCGTCGTCGCAGTGGCTGGGCGACGCGGCGCTGCTGCTCGCGTCGTTCAGCTGGTCCGCGTATGGTTTGCTGGTGCGGCGGATCGGGCTGGCGCCGGCGCATTCGGCCTCGATCGTCGCGGTGCTCTCGATGGGTGCGTCGGTTCCCGCGGTACTCCTGCTTGCGGGCGTGCGGTACTCGGCCGCGGCAACGCACGAATGGTTGCTGCAGGCGGTCTTCCAGGGGGTCCTGGTCGGTGCCGTTTCGATCTATGTCTACTCGGCGGCGATCTCCCGCCTGGGCGCCGAGCGGACGGCGCTGCTGACGGCCTCGGTTCCATGCGTCACGACCCTGGGGGCGATCGTGCTCCTGCACGAATCGCCGTCGGCGACCGCGCTGGCCGGCGTCTCGCTGGTGACAGCGGGCATGCTCGTGTCGCTGTTGTGGCGTCGGACGCGTGGGTCGTCGAATGCGTGACGCGTGACGCGTGACGCGCGATGCGCGATGCGCGACGGCGCGAGGGCGCGAATGGACTCGTGGTGCCGGCGGCTCAGCCCAGCCAGCGCGCCAGGTGCTCGCGCACGAACGCGTCGTCGTGCAGCTCGGGGTGGGCCGCGTGCACGCGGTCGAGCTCGTCGGCCTGGCCCGGGCTCAGGCCCTCGGCCGGATCGAGACACCAGATGCCTTCGAGCAGGCCCTGGCGGCGCAGCACCTCGTGGCAGCCGGCGATGCAACCGTGGAACTGGTGCGCGACGTCGAACAGCGCGCCGTTGCAGTCGGTGACGCGCGAGTCGAGCGCGAGCAGCGTGTCGTCGATCGCGCCGCGCGCGCGCGCCGCGTGGATGCGCTGCAGCAGCTGCACCGCGCGGCGCGTCCACACGCTCCAGTGGCCGAGCAGGCCGCCTTCGATGCGCACGGTGACTTCGGCGTCGCCGCGGCGCACGACGAACGGTGTCACCAGGTCGAGCACGATGTGGTCGTCGTTGCCGGTGTACATCGTGATGCGCGCTTCGGCGTTGGCTTCGACGACGCCGCGGATCACGTCGAGCGTGCGGTAGCGGTTGAACGGCGCCATCTTGATCGCGACCACGTTGTCGATCGCGGCGAAGCGGGCCCAGAAGCGCATCGGCAGCTCGATGCCGCCGACCGCCGGCTGCAGGTAGAAGCCCACCAGCGGCAGCTCGGCCGCGACGGCCTGACAGTGCGCGATCAGTTCGTCCTCGCTCGCACCCTTCAGCGCGGCGAGGCTCAGCAAGCCAGCGTGGTAGCCGAGGCCGCGCGCGGTCTGCGCCTCGCGCCGCGCCTGCGCGGTGGGGCCAGCCAGGCCGGCGATCATGAACAGCGGCCGCCGGCCCTCAAGCGGCACCCAGTCGCGCGTGGTCTGCGCCGCCAGCTCGAGCACCGGCTCGTACAGGCCGACGTCGCGGATCGCGAACTGCGTCGCGTGCACGCCCACCGCCAGGCCGCCGGCGCCGGCGTCGAGGTAGTAGCGCGTCAGCGCGCGCTGGCGGCGCACATCGAGGCGGCGACTCGAGTCGAGCGCCAGCAGGTGCGCCGGCATCACGGCACCGCGGCGCAGCGCCGCCAGCGCGTCGTGCGGGATCTCGGTGCGGTGCATGGTTGCCTGTGTGAGCGTCGATTTCACGCCAGCGCGCTGCACAGCTCGCGCGTGAGCTGTGCGGCGCTCACCTCCTTGCAGCCGCTGGCGTTCTGCCCCGACCACAGCGGCGAGAAGTCGCCGCTGCCTTGCGCCTCGGCGCGCGCGCGCAGCGGCGCGATCGCCGCGGCGGCCAGCGGGAACGCGGGAGGTGCGTCGCTGAGCGGGCCCAGCTCGCGCAGCACGCGGTTGACGATGCCGCGCGCGGGGCGGCCGGTGAACAGGTTGGTCAGCGCGGTGTGGTGCGCCGCTTCGGTCTTCAGCGCCGCGCGGTGCACGGCACTGGTGGTGGCCTCGGGACACAGCAGGTAGGCGGTGCCGACCTGCACGCCGGCCGCGCCGAGCGCGATCGCCGCGGCCACGCCCGCCGCGTCGGCGATGCCGCCGGCGGCGATCACCGGCACCGACACCGCGTGCAGCACCTGGGGCAGCAGCGCGAACAGGCCGACCTGCGTGGTCAGGTCGTCGCTCAGGAAGATGCCGCGGTGGCCTCCGGCCTCCAGACCCTGCGCGATGACCGCGTCGACGCCGCGGGCCTCCAGCCAGCGCGCCTCGTTGACGGTGGTCGCCGAGGCGAGCACCTTGGCGCCCCAGCCGCGCACCCGCGCCAGCAGCTCGGGCGCGGGCAGGCCGAAATGAAAGCTGACCACCGCCGGCTCGAACGCCTCGAGCACGTCGGCGATCTCATGCGAGAACGGCGCGCGGCCGGGCCCGGCGGGAATGCTCGACGCGTCGATGCCGAACTCCGCGTAGTACGGCGCCAGCGCAGCGCGCCAGCGCGCCTCGCGCTGCTCGTTGACCTGCGGCGCGGCGTGGCAGAAGAAGTTGACGTTGAACGGCCGCGTCGTCTGCGCGCGCATCGTCGTCAGCTCGCTGCGCATCGTCTCGGGGCTCAGCATGGCGCACGGCAGCGAGCCGAGGCCGCCGGCATTGCACACCGCCACCGCGAGCGCGCCGAGCTGCACGCCGGCCATCGGCGCCTGGATGATCGGCAGCTCAGTGCCGACGAGTTGCTGCAGCGTGGTGTGTGGCATATCGCTTTCGCGGCGCGGTCAGTACTTGCCGTCGCGCGCCTCGTAGTGGGTGGGCTTGTTCAGGCTCGCCATGCCGCGCGACACCCAGTCGGCGGTCCAGTCGAGCATGGTTGCCAACGGTAGCGCAGGTTCGCCGAACAGTCGCTGCGCCTGGCCGATTTCCACCAGCCACGCCGTGGGCGCTTCGCCGCCGGTGAAGCGCGGCTGCACGCCCAGCCGCTGCGCCAGCGCGTGCGCCAGGTCGCGGATGCGCTGCGCCGGGCCGCTGACGTTCAACGCGCTGGTCGGTGCGGTGCAGTACGCGAGCGCGCGCAAGACCCAGTCGTTGGCGTCGCCCTGCCAGATGATGTTGGCGTGGCCCATCGTCAGGTCGATCGGCTCGCCGGTCACCAGCTTGTGCGCCAGGTCGTGCAGCACGCCGTAGCGCATGTCGATCGCGTACGACAGCCGGATCAGCCGACCCGGCGTGCCCAGCGCGTGCGAGAAGTGCTCGAAGATGCGCTCGCGGGCGACGCACGAGTTCGCGTACTCGCCCGGCGGCGGCGTCGGCGGTGTCGCCTCATCGGCGCCGGGCCCGCGCACGTCGACGAACGGATAGACGCAGGCGGTCGAGAATGCGACGATGCGCGAGCGTGCGTAGCGCTCGGCCACCAGCGCCGGCACGTGCGCGTTCATCGCCCAGGTCAGCCACTCGCTGCCGGCGGAACCGAACTTGCGCCCGGCCATGAACACCACGTTGGGCGCGTCGGGCAGCGCGGCGAGCTGCTCGCGCGACAGCAGGTCGGCGGCGATGCACTCGACGCCGTGGCGCTGCAGCGATTCTTTCAGCCCGGGCTCGGAGAAGCGCGCCACGCCGATCACGCGCCGCGACGGCGACGCGCGCTTGGCCAGCCGCGCCAGCGTCGGCCCCATCTTGCCGCCGACGCCGAGCACCAGGATGTCGCCGTCCACGCGCTGCAGCGTCGCCACCAGCGCGCTCGAGGGCCGCGTCATCACCTCTTCGAGCTGCTCGATGTTTTGCAGTCGTGCCGGCCACATGGCGGTCATCCCTTTCGCAGGTAGCCGAGCACGAGCTCGGTCATGTGGGCGAGGCGCTCGTCGCGCGCCCTGCGGGCCTTGAGGTCGCGCCCGAAGATCGCCGACAGCGTGTAGTTGTTGCCGAGGTAGAAGTACGCCAGCGCAGCGATCGAGATGTACAGCTGCACGGCATCGACGCCGTCGCGGAACACGCCTGCGCGGACGCCGCGCTCGAGGATCTCGCGGATCATCGCGACGAACGGCGAGTGCATGCGCCGCACCTTGGTCGACTGCTTCAGGTGCTCGGCTCGGTGCAGGTTGGCGCTGTTGAGCAGGCTGAGGAACTCGGGGTGCTCGAGGTAGTAGCTCCAGGTGAACGCGATCAGCCGGCGGATCGCCTCGGGCGGGTCGACCTCCTCGAGGTGCATCGCCTTCTCGGACTCGCGAATGTGCTCGTACGTGGCTTCGAGCACGGCGCGGAACAGGCCGTCCTTGCTGTCGAAGTAGTAGTACAGCATCCGCTTGTTGGCGCCAGCCAGCGCCGCGATGCGGTCGACGCGGGCGCCGCCGAGGCCGCCGCGCGCGAACTCGGCCTTGGCGGCCGCCAGGATGCGGGCGCGCGTCTGCTCGCGGTCGCGCGGGGGCGGGCTGTGGCGTGCAGGGGCCGGCATGCGGCCCAGTTTAACCACACGGTTAATCCGCCGGGCGGCGGCGAGCTCCAGCACGGCCGGTGTCAACCTGTGACCGCGGTGCGGCGGCCCGGCAGAAGGGTGCTCAGACGTAGTAGAGCAACAGGTAGCCGAGCAGCATCACCAGCACCCACAGCGCCATGCTGCGCGTGCGCCAGGTTCGGGCGAGCCGGCCGTCCTGGCCGACGTGGCCGATGAGCGCATCCATCGTGCCCCGGGCCGATCGCGACCCAAAGGCCAGCGCTGCCTCGCCGAGCGCGCGGGCGCTGCGCCGGGCGTGACCCCACACAGCCGGCAGCAGCGACCGCCACACCCAGTCGGTATCGAGCGTGATCGTCAGCGTCCGCTTCAGCATGGGCAGCATCACGAAGAACGCCAGGCCGGAGAACAGCAGCAGCTGAAGCTGCGCCAGCACGTGGGCCCAGGTGTACGGCTCGTACTTCACCGGGTAGGGCAGCGCCGCGTACAGCGGCTCGGCCCACACGCCCAGTGCGATGCAGAGGAACGCAAAGACCAGCATCGCCCAGCGCATGCTCGCCGGCGGCTCTTCGGGCCGCAGCCCGGAGTCTTTCTGGAAGAAGACGAACCACGGGAACTTGATGCCGGCGTGCAGGAACACGCCGGCCGAAGCCGCCGTCAGCAGCAGCCACACCGCGAGCAGATGGCCGTCGGTGGCGGCCTGCGTCACCATCGACTTCGACACGAAGCCCGAGGTCAGCGGGAACGACGAGATAGCGAGCGCGCCGATCGTGCCGCACACCGTGGTCAGCGGCATGGTGTGGAATAGGCCGCCGAGTTCGGAACACTTGCGACGGCCGGTCATCATCAGCACGGAGCCGGCCGACATCAGCAGCAGCGCCTTGTAGATGATGTGCGTGAAGGCATGCGCTGCGGCGCCGTTGAGCGCCATCTCGGTGCCGATGCCGACGCCGGCGATCATGAAGCCGACCTGGTTGACGATCGAATACGCCAGGATGCGCCGCATGTCGTTCTCCAGCAGCGCGTAGACGATGCCGTAGAAGACCATGAACAGGCCCACCCAGATCAGCAGCTCGGTGCCGGGAAAGCCGCGGATCAGCACGTACACCGCGGCCTTGGTGGTGAAGGCGGACAGGAACACCGTGCCGCTCCACGACGCCTCGGGATAGGCATCGGGCAGCCAGGCTGACAGCGGCGGCGCGCCGGCGTTGACGAGGAAACCGATCAGGATCAGCCAGTGCACGGCCGAATCCGGCACCATGCGCGTGAAGGCGACGCTGCCGGTCTGCGCGATGTGCCCGGTGATGCCGGCGAACAGCAGCACGCCGCCGAGCAGGTGGATCATCACGTAGCGGCGAGCGGCGCGGTACGACGAGTCGCGGCCTTGGCTCCACAGCACCAGCGTCGAGCCCACGGCCATCAGCTCCCAGCACACGAACAGCGTGATCAGGTCGCCGGCGAGCGCCACGCC
>DATIFD010000270.1:0-2962 GCA_035455385.1 Burkholderiaceae bacterium | reverse complement strand
GCACCTGGTGAAGCCGTCGATCAAGTTCCACGACGAGGGGTCGTCCGCGGCGCTGGCCCAACCATCGCTCGGCGGCGAAGGCGGCGACGCCGGCAGCATCAACTACGTGCCGAACGTGTACTTCGTGATGCCGATCAATTCGCAGTGGTCGGTTGGCGTCGGCATCAACGGGCCGTGGGGTCTGGTCACCGACTACGACGCCGGCTGGATGGGCCGCTTTCTGGCCGACAAGTCGAGCATCAAGACGATCAACTTCAACCCGGCCGTGTCGTGGAAGCCGGCGAGCAACGTGACGTTGGGCCTGGGCGTGAATCTGCAGCGCATCGACGCCGAGTTCACCAACCAGGTCAACTACGCCGCTGCGCTTCTTTCGGCCGCCCAGCAAGCCGGCATTACGCTGAACCCCGCGACCGTTGCGGGTCTGGAATCGGCCGCCCAAGTCAAAGGCTCTGACAACGCTTGGGGCTGGAACGCCGGCGTGCTGTGGGAGATCGACGCCAACAGCCGCGTCGGCGCCCAGTACCGCTCGTCGATCAAGTTTCACATCGCCGGCGACGCGACGTTCTCGAACCCGGCTGTGCCGCCGGCGCTGGCCGGGTTGGCGGCCGCCATCAACAACGGGCCGCTCGCGAACACCCCGATCACCTCGGACGTCGAGCTTCCGGCCATCGTCAACCTGTCGTACTTCCGCGCGCTGAACAGCCAGTGGGACATCATGGCCGACGCGCAATGGACGGGATGGTCGTCGATCGAATCGCTGACCTTCAAGCTTCCGAACGGCAATTCGCTGTCGAGCACGCCCGAGAACTTCAAGGACACCTGGAAGTTCGCGGTGGGCGCCAATTACCACTACGACGCCAACTGGATGTTCCGCGGCGGGCTGGCGATCGACAAGTCACCGGTGCAGACCGCCTTCATGACGCCGCGGCTGCCCGATGCCGATCGCACGTGGCTGACCGGCGGCGTGCAGTACAAGATGAACCCGCAGCTCACGTTCGACTTCGGCGCGGGCTACGTGTGGGTCAAGACTGCGACGATCGATTCCAACGCGTCGGCCGATCCGACCACCACGGCTAAGTATGGTCGACTGAAGGGCAACTACAGCAACAACGTCGTGATCCTGTCGGGGCAGGTGGCCTACTCGTTCTGAGCTGAGGGTCAGGCCGCCAGCGCCGCGGCGCGCAGCTGCAGGTAGCGCCGCACCGCGGGTTCGCGCTCCAGCCCGATCGCCTGCGCATAGGCGAGACGGGCGGCTGTCGTCTGGCCGCAGCGCGCCAGCAACTCGGCGCGCGCGGCCCATGCCGGTTGGTAGTCGGCCAGGCGCGTGTCCTGCGCCAGCGCATCGAGCGCCGCCAGCCCGGCAGCGGGCCCGTGGGTCTCGGCCAGCGCCACCGCGCGGTTGAGTGCAGCCACGGGCGAGCCTGTGAGTTCGCACAGCGCGTCGTACAGCCGTTCGATCGCCGGCCAGTCGATCGCGCCAGTGTGGCGCCGCATCGCGTGCGCCGACTGCACCGCCGCCTCGAGCTGGTAGCGCCCCGGCACCCCGGCGCAGCGATTGGCTTGGTGCAGCAGCGCCTCGGCCTCGTCGACGAGCGCAGCGTCCCAGCGCGCCGGGTCCTGCTCGCTCAGCGGCACGTAGTCGCCGGCGTCGTTGCGGCGCGCGTCGCGGCGGGCGTGCGCGTGCAGCATCAGCGCGAGCAGGCCGAGGGCCTCGCCCTCGCCGGGCAGCATCGACGCCACCAGGCGCCCGAGCCAGATCGCCTCGTCGGCCAGGTTGCGCCGCCGCGCGTCGACGCCTTCGGGGTCGGACCAGCCCTCGGCATACGCCGCGTAGATGGCATCGAGCACGGTCGACAGCCGCTCGCGCAGCGCGTCGCCCTGCGGCACCTCGAAGCCGATGCCGGCCTGGCGGATCTTGACCTTGGCGCGCACCAGCCGCTGCGCCATCGCCGCCGGTGCCACCAGGAACGCCGATGCGATCGTCGCCGCGTCGAGGCCGAGCACCACCTGCAGCATCAGCGGTGCATGCACGTCGCGCGCGATGCCGGGGTGCGCGCAGGCGAACAGCAGCCCGAGGCGACGGTCGGGCCAGGCGGACCCGGCCTCGTCGTCGGCCTGCAGTTCGGCCAGCCACTGCAGGTGCTGCGACGCCTGCTCGTCGAGCCGACGCCGGCGCATCGCGTCGACCAGCTTGCGCCGGGCCACCGTGAGCAGCCAGGCGTCGGGTGTGCGCGGCACGCCGCGCTCCGACCACTCGGTCAGCGCGACCGCAAGCGCCTCGGACAACGCGTCCTCGGCGCCGGCGACGTCGTGCGTGCGCGCGGCGAGAAAGGCGATCAGCTTGCTGTAGCTGTGCCGCGCCGCGGCCTCGGCGGCGGCCGCAGCGTCGGCGTGTGCGCCCGTCACATCGGCCAGATCGGACGCACCTCGACCACGCCGTGCGCGGCGCCGGGGCAGCGCGCGGCCCAGGAGATCGCGGCATCGAGGTCGGGCACGTCGATCAGGAAGTAGCCGCCGAGTTGTTCGCGGGTCTCGGCGTAAGGACCGTCGAGGACCTGGGTCTTGCCCGACTGCAGCCGCACCGTGGTCGCCGCCTCGGCAGGGCGCAGCCGGTTGCTGTTGCGCAGCACGCCGGCCTTGTTGAGCGCCTCGTGGTAGGCGCCGTACGCCGCGAGGCCCTCGGCTTGTTGCGACGGGCTCATCTTGGCGAACTGGTTCGAATCGGTGTAGATCATCAGCAGGTATTCCATGTCGCGCTCCAGCGGTCATGGCGATGCGGGATGCTTCGCCTGGACAATGTCGGACGGCGGCCTGCGATTTCGACAGCAGCCGCCTCGATCGTACACAGCGAGATGGCCGTCTGCTTCGCGGCCGATGCGTGGATGATCCATGACAGCGCGATGGAGCGGCTGCTCTTCGACGGCGTTCCGCATTGGCACCCGGCGCAGTTCGCCGGCATGCC
>DATIFD010000269.1:0-7662 GCA_035455385.1 Burkholderiaceae bacterium | reverse complement strand
GCACGGGACGTGGCGGCGGCCGTGAACTTCGCGCGCGAGCACGACCTGCGCCTCGTGGTCAAGGGCGGCGGGCACAGCTACCAGGGCACGTCCAACGCGCCCGACTCACTGCTGGTGTGGACGCGCCGCATGAACGACATCGCACTGCACGACGCATTCGTCCCGCACGGCTGCGAAGCGCAGGCGCAGCCCACGCGCGCGGTGACGGTGGGCGCCGGCGCGGTGTGGTCGCAGGTGTACGACGCGGTGACCACGCGCGGCGGGGGCTACGTTCAGGGCGGCGGCTGCATGACGGTCGGCGTCGCAGGCCTCGTGTCCAGCGGCGGCTTCGGCAGTTTCTCCAAGGCCTTCGGCCTGGCCGCATCGAGCTTGCTGCAGGCCGAGGTCGTCACCGCCGACGGTGCCGTGCGCGTCTGCAACGACTGCACCCACTCTGACCTTTTCTGGGCGCTGAAGGGTGGCGGCGGGGGCACGTTCGGTGTCGTCACGCGGCTCACGCTGAAGGTGCACGAGCTGCCCGAGACCTTCGGCGCGGTGAACTTCACCGTGCGCGCCGCGTCGGACGCGGCCTATCGCAGGTTGGTCGCGACGGCCGTCGACCTTTACGCATCGAGCCTGATGAACGAGCACTGGGGCGAGCAGATCCGCCTGCGCGGCAACGTGCTGCAGGTGGCCATGGTGTTCCAGGGCCTCACGCGCGCGCAGGCCAGCGCCGCATGGCAACCGTTCTTCGATGCGCTCGACCAGTCACCCGACGACTACAAGATCGACTTCGCGCCGCTGAAGGTCGTCGCCACGTCGGCGCGCACCTTCTTCGCGCCGACGCTGCTGAAGCGCGTGCTCGGCTTCATCCGCCGCGACGAACGCCCCGGCGCCCCGGAGACCAACGTGTTCTGGCCTGGCGACCAAGGCCAAGCCGGTCAGGTGCTGCACGGCTACAGCTCCACCTGGCTGCCGGCCGCGCTGCTGCAACCCGCGCAACGGCCGGCGCTGGTCGACGCGCTGGTCGCGGCGGCCCGTCGCTGGAGCCTCGGGCTGCACTTCAACAAGGGGCTCGCCGGTGCCTCGCCCGCCGTCATCGCCGCTGCGCGCCAAACGGCGATAAACCCGGCGGCGCTCGACGCCTTCGCGCTGGTCATCATGGGCGCTGAGGAGCAGCCGGCCTATCCGAACGTGGCCGGTCACGAGCCCGACGTCACCAGCGCTCGGCAGCACCGGCAGGCCGTGGCGCAAGCGATGTCGCACCTGCGCGGGCTGGTGCCGGAGGCCGGGTCGTACGTCTCGGAGAGCGACTACTTCGAGGCCGATTGGCAGCGATCGCACTGGGGCGCGAACTACGCGCGGCTCGCCGCCTTGAAGACCGCCTACGATCCGAACGATCTGTTCATCGTGCACCACGGCGTCGGCAGCGAGCGCTGGAGCGACGACGGCTTCGCGCGCACGAGCTGATCCGCTCAGGCCGGTTCGTGGTTCTCGATGAACTCCTCGATCGGCGGCGGGCCCCAGACGTAGAACGAGTCTTCCGGCGGGTGGTCGGCAGCCGGCCAGTCGAGGTCGTGCGGCACGAAGTCGATGTCGAACGAATACTCCGCGAAGCTGCCCCACGGATCCTTCACGTAATAGAAGTAGTTCGAGCCGAGCACGTGGCGCCCCACGCCCCAGCCGCGCGCATGGCCTGCGTTGCGCATCTGCTCGGAGCCGAGCCCCACCTCGTCGGCGCTGCCGACGTCCCAGCTCGAGTGGTGCAGCCCGGGTGCGTGCGATTTCGCGAACGCCAGCAGGTGGTGGTCGCTGCCGTGCGCGCCGTGGACGAACGCGATGCCGTCGCCGGAGTGGTCCGACAACCGCAGCCCGAGCGCGTCGCGGCAGAACGCCACCATGCGCAGCACGTCGGGGGTGAACAGCAGCACGTGCGACAGCCGTCGCGGCCGCACCGGCTGCACCCTGCTGCGGCCCGGCGCAGCACCGGCCCCCGGCGGCACCGGGTCGGGCACCGTCGGCGTCGATTTCCGCGCCGGGGAAGTCTTGTCGGCAACCACCAGTTGCATGGCGACGCCGTCGGGGTTGCGCAGCCAGATGCCATCGCGGTCGGCCAGCGGATGCGGCTCGGTGCCGATGCCGAGCTCCACGACGCGCTCGCGGAACGCCGACGCATCGTCGGCATAGATGCCCAGGCTCAGGTACTGCAACTTCTTGGCGCTGCCGGTGGCAAACACCGAGCCCCAGCAGTGCGGATGGCCGAACGTGTGCAGGTCCAGGCGTTGCCCCTGGCGACGCACGTCGAGGCCGAACGCGCGGTAGAACGCCTCGGCCGCGCCGAGCTCGGGCACGGTGAAGACGAAACGATCGAGCGAATGCACGCCGAGCACGCCCGGTCGGCGGGTCGACGCAGTAGCGATCGCGGCCATCGAACGGCTCCTCGTAGCAGGCTGGCGCAGTGTAGAACCCGCACGCCCCGCTGTGCGAGCCCCGGGTTCGCCCCAATGCCAAGCAAATGCCGCTTGCTACGCTGCATGCCGAACCAGGAGAACGAGAGGAGACCCCGATGACCTGCTGCTTCGGCTGGCGCCGCCGCATGGCACTTGCGGCGCTGTCGCTGCTGGCCGCCACGTTCGTGCACGCGCAGACCACGCCCGTGCGCATCGGCAGCACGCTGGCGTTGACCGGCCCGCTGTCGGCCACCGCTCAGATCCACAAGTTGGTGGGCGAGATCTACGTCGAGCAGCTCAACAAGCGCGGCGGCCTGCTCGGCCGCCCGGTGGAGTGGATCGTCAAGGACGACCAATCCAAGCCCGACGTCGCGCGCACGCTGTACGAGCAGCTGATCACCGCCGACAAGGTCGACCTGCTGATGGGCCCGTATGCCACCGGCGCGATCCTGTCGGCGATGGGCGTGGCGCAGCGCTACGACAAGCTGCTGATCCACCACACCTTCGGCATCCCGAACCTGGCCAAGTACGACAAGCAGTTTCCGGCCTGGTCGCTCGGATCCGACCCCGGCACCACGGTGCCCAACACGGTGCTGGACGCGCTGGCGTCGGTGGGCAAGACGCCGAAGACGGTGGCGGTGGTGACCAGCAAGTTCCCGTCGCTGCACTTCCTGTCGCTCGGCGCGCGCGAGGTGTTCAAGAAGCGCGGCGTGCAGGAGGTGCTGTTCCTCGAGTGGGAGTTCGGCAACCGCGACTTCGGCCCGATCGCCGCGCGCATCAAGGACGCCAAGCCCGACTTCGTCTGGGTCGGTGCGATTGGCCTGGACGGCAACCTGCTGATCGACGCGATGAAGAAGATCGACTACAGCCCGCCGCTGCATTTCTACCTGTATCCGGCGCCGGGCCCGATGGTGAAGTCGCCCGACGCCGAGGGCGCTTTGAGCGTCAGCATCTTCGAGGACCATCCGCCGCTGAACGCGTCGCCGATCGCCGCCGAGTTCACCAAGACGTTCCGCGAACGCGCGACCAAGGCCAACCTGCCCGAGACCAGCGTCGAGGTGCAGGCGGCGGCGTCGTTCACCGCATGGCAGATGCTGGAGGCTGCCGTCAACGGCACCAAGAGCCTCGACGACAAGGCCTTGGCGGCCTGGCTGAAGACCCACAAGGTCGACACCATCCAGGGCAAGCTGCGCTTCGACGGGCCCTACAACTACGGCGACGACCTGATGCACGTGAAGCAGGTGCAGAACGGCCGCTGGCTGATCGTCTATCCCGCTGACGTGGCCGCGCCGGGCGCGAAGCTGATCGTCAAGTGACGGCGTCGACGCGGCGCCACCGCTGCGACCGCATCGTCACGGGGTCGCGCTGACGCGGCCGCAGCGGCGATGACGTCGTCGAGTCGACCATGACGTTGCCGAGTGCCACGCTGCTGGCGCAATCGGCGCTTTCGGGGCTGTTCATCGGCGCGCTGTACGGCCTGATCGGGCTCGGCCTCGGACTGTCGTGGGGCCTGCTGCGCACGATCAACCTGGCGCACTTCGCGTTCACCTTCGCGGCGGCGTACCTGTGCTACCAACTGGTGACGAGCACCGGCATCGACCCGCTGCTGACGCTGGTGGTGATCGTGCCGCTGTTCTTCGCGCTCGGCTGTGCGCTGCACTGGCTGGTGCAGCGCTTCGAGGTCACGCCGCTCAATTCGCTGCTGGTCACCTTCGGCGTCACCGCGATCATCGAAGCGGGCATCCAGGCGATCTGGAGCGCTGACTTCCGGCGGCTGGAATCGCACTACGCACAGGCCAAGTTCAAGGTCGGCGCGCTGTTCGTTCCGGTGCCCGAGCTGATCACGCTGGGCGTCGCGCTCGCGCTGTCGTTCGCGATCTGGGCGCTGCTGAAGCACACCGACCTCGGCAAGGCGCTGCGCGCGGCCGCGCTCGATGCGCCGATCGCCGCCGCGTTCGGCGTCAACCAGCGCGTGCTGGCGCTGCTGCTGGCCGGCACCTGCTCGAGCCTGGCCGCGGTGGCCGGCGTGTGCCTGTCGCTCAGCTTCACGCTCGCGCCGTCGCAGATCTACGCCTGGGTCGGCGTGGTGTTCGCGGCGGTGATGATGGGCGGACTCGGCAGCGCGCTGGGGCCGCTCGTGGCCGGCATCGTGATCGGCGTCAGCGAGGCGCTGACGATGGCCGTCACCGCGCCGTCGTGGGCGCCGATCGTCTCGTTCACGCTGCTGATCGCGCTGCTGCTCGTGCGGCCGGAAAAGGCGTGAACCGTCGCGTCGTCATCGCGCTGTTGGCCGGCGGCGCACTGCTCGCGCTCGTGCCGTGGCTGCACCTGCCGGCGTTCTACGAATCGATCCTGTATCTGGTGCTGCACTGGGTGCTGCTGGCGACGTCGTGGAACATCCTGTCGGGTTATTCGGGCTACTTCTCGTTCGGCCACGGCGCGTTCTTCGGTGCCGGCGTCTACACCACCGCGGTGCTGGCGGGCAAGTTCGACTGGCCGTTCCTCGCCACGCTGCCGATGGCTGCGGCGGTGGCCGCGCTGCTGGGCGTGGCGCTCGGTGCGGTGGTGTTCCGTGTGCGCGCGGTGCGCGGAGAGCTGTTCGCGCTGCTGACGCTGGCGGTGACGTTCGTGCTGGCCACCATCGTGTTGAACACGCCGATCGACGGCGGGCCGGGCGTCTACCTGAGCGCCGTGCCGGTGCCGGCGCTCGCGCCGACGCAGCCGGGCACGTTCTACCTGCTGGCGCTCGCCGGCGCCGTGGGCTCGCTCTTGACCGCCTACGCCGTGCAGCGCTCGCGGCTGGGTGTGGGGCTGTTCGCGATCCACGACGACGAGGACGCGGCCGAGGTGATGGGCGTGCCGACCTACCGCTACAAGCTGGCCGCGCTGGCGATCTCGTGCGCGCTGGCCGGCGTGGCCGGCGGCGTGCACGCGCTCTTCATCTCGTACGTCACCACCGGCGAGGTGTTCTCGATCACCGTGCCGCTGACGGTGATCCTGATGAGCGTGCTCGGCGGCACGCGCCACTGGGCCGGGCCGGCGGTGGGGGCCGCCGTGATCACGGCGCTGCTCTATGCGTTCACCAAGGGCGACCTCGCGCTGGCCGGGAAGGCGACGACCGGCGCGGTGCTGATCGCGGCGATCTTGTTCATGCCGCAAGGCATCGTGCCGCGACTGCTGCAGCGACGCGGCGCGGTGGCGAGTGCCAAGGCGTCCTCGGGCGCGACGGTCGCCGCATCGACGTCGGCATCGGCATCGGCGGGGGCACCGAAGGGCGACACGCTGCTGCGTGCCAGCGCGCTGACGAAGTCGTTCTTCGGCGTGCAGGCGCTGGCCGGTGTCGACATCGAGGTGCGGCGCGGCGAGATCCTCGGCCTGATCGGCCCCAACGGCTCGGGCAAGTCCACCTTCATCAACGTGGTCAGCGGCCACTACGCCGCGACTTCGGGCGGCATCACCTTCGAAGGGCGCGAGATCGCGCGCCTGGCCGCGCACCGCATCGCGCACGCCGGCATCGCGCGCACCTACCAGATCCCGCGACCGTTCGCGCACCTGAGCGTGCGCGACAACGTCGCCGCGGCGGCGATGTTCGGCGGCGCCGCGCTGTCGGCGTCGCGTGCGCGCACCGAGGCCGACCACTGGCTGGCATTCACCGGCCTCGCCGACAAGGCCGACGCGCTGCCCGAGGCGTTGAACCTGCACCAGCGCAAGTTCCTCGAGCTGGCGCGCGCGCTGGCCTCAAGGCCACGGCTGGTGCTGCTCGACGAAGTGCTGTGCGGCCTCAACCCGGCGGAGATCGACGACGCGGTGGCGCTGATCCGGCGCATCCGCGACGCCGGCACCAGCGTGGTGTTCGTCGAACACGTGATGCGCGCGGTGGTGGCGCTCAGCGATCGCCTGGTCGTGCTGAACCACGGTCAGCTGCTTGCCGAGGGCCCGGCCGCCGAGGTGATGCAACGCCGCGACGTGGTCACCGCGTACCTGGGGACGGCACATGCTGCTGAAGGTCACTGACCTCGAGGTCGCGTACGGTCCCGCTCCGGCGCTGTGGGGCGTGTCGCTGGCGGTGGGCGCGGGCGAACTGCTGAGCGTCGTCGGCCCCAACGGTGCCGGCAAGTCGACGCTGATCAACACGCTGGCCGGGCTGCTGCGCGCCCGCGCCGGCGCGATCGAATTCGACGGCCACAGCATCACCCGGCTGCCGCCACATCGCTTCTGCGCCGCCGGCATCGCGCTCGTGCCCGAGGGGCGGCGCCTGTTCGCGACGATGAGCGTGCGCGAGAACCTCGAGCTCGGCAGCCTGCTGCCGCCGGCGCGCGCGCAGCGTGCCGCGTCGCTCGAGCATGTGCTGGCGCTGTTCCCCGCATTGAAGCCGAAGCTCGAGGCCCCGGCCGCCTCGCTCTCCGGCGGCCAGCAACAGATGGTGGCGATCGCGCGCGCGCTGATGTGTCGCCCCAAGCTGCTGCTGCTCGACGAGCCGTCGCTCGGCCTGTCGCCGCTGGTGGTGCAGGATCTGTTCGCGGCGATCCGTCGCATCGGCGCCGAAGGCATGACCATGCTGCTCGTCGAGCAGAACGTCACCACCGCGCTGCAAATCGCGCAGCGCGCCTACGTGCTCGAGCGGGGCCGCATCGTCGCCGAAGGCGAGCCGCAGGCCATGCTGTCGCGCGGCGAGATTCGCCGGGCCTACCTCGGCAGCTGAGACGTCGCGCCGGTCGCCGCGACGCGGCGTGCGATTTGTCATGTCTTGGCGCATCCGGGGCATGGAGCGGAGCTGTGGCGCCCGGGCAGTCGACTCCTTGATGCGGCGCGCCGTGCAGTATTTCTCCGGGCGACACCCAAGGAAACACTGTGACCATCGCGCTTCGCTAAGGTTGGCCATGCACCCGCCATGCACGTCCGGCGGAGTTTTGGAGAGCGATCACATGACCCCGAACAACACATGCAACCTGTGGCTGGGCACGCTGGTGCTGGCCGGCTCCAGTGCCTTGATGAGCGCCTGCGGCCCGCAGGACGGTGGCAGCGCGACCGCGCAGGCCGCACAGCCCGCCGCCGTGACCGCACCGGTGGCGCCGAGCCCGGCGCCAGTGACGCCCGTCGCGCAGGCGCCCGCGCCGGTCGAGACCCCGGCACCGCCAGCCAAGCCGGCTGCCGTGAAGCCCGCGCCGGTGCACGTGGCCAAGGCACCGGCAGCCAGGCCGGTGCCGGTGGTGGCGAAGAGCCAACCGGCTCC
>DATIFD010000268.1:0-5222 GCA_035455385.1 Burkholderiaceae bacterium | reverse complement strand
CGCTGGTGCTGCCTTCGAAGCTGCCCAACCTGCTGGTCAACGGTTCGGCCGGCATCGCGGTGGGCATGGCCACCAACATCCCGCCGCACAACCTCAACGAGATCGTCGACGCCTGCCTGCACCTTCTGAAGAACCCGGCCGCGACGATCGACGAGCTGATGGAGATCGTGCCGGCGCCCGACTTTCCCACCGCCGGGATCATCTACGGGCTGGCCGGCGTGCGCGAGGGCTACCGCACCGGGCGCGGCAAGGTGGTGATGCGCGCCAAGTGCCACTTCGAGGAGATCGACCGCGGCGCTCGCCAGGCGATCATCGTCGACGAGATCCCGTACCAGGTGAACAAGAAGACGCTGCTCGAGCGCATCGCCGAGCTCGTCAACGAGAAGAAGCTCGAGGGCATCAGCCACATCCAGGACGAGTCCGACAAATCCGGCATGCGGGTGGTGATCGAGCTCAAGCGCGGCGAAGTGCCCGAGGTGGTGCTCAACAACCTGTACAAGCAGACGCAGCTGCAGGACACCTTCGGCATCAACATGGTGGCGCTGCTCGACGGCAGCCCCAAGCTGTGCAACCTGCGCGAGCTGGTGGAGATCTTCCTCGACCACCGCCGCGAGGTGGTGACGCGCCGCACGGTCTACGAGTTGCGCAAGGCGCGCGAGCGCGGCCACGTGCTCGAGGGGCTGGCGGTGGCGCTGGCCAACATCGACGAGTTCATCGAGACGATCAAGACCTCGCCGACGCCGCCGGCGGCCAAGGCCGCGTTGATGAGCAAGGGCTGGGACAGCTCACTGGTCCGCGAGATGCTCGCCCGCGCGCAGGACCAGGCGCCCGGCGGACGCGACGCCTTCCGCCCCGAAGGCCTGCCGGTGCACTACGGGCTGCAGTTCGACGGCCTGTACCGACTGTCCGATGACCAGGCCAGCGAGATCCTGCAGATGCGGCTGCAGCGCCTCACTGGGCTGGAGCAGGACAAGATCATCAGCGAGTACCGCGAGGTGATGGACCGCATCGCCGACCTGCTCGACATCCTGGCCAGGCCCGAGCGCGTGGTGCGCATCATCGGCGACGAATTGGTCGCGCTGCGCGAGGAGTTCGGTCAGACCAAGGTGGGCGCGCGGCGCAGCGTCATCGAGCGCAATGTGCAGGAGCTGCTGACCGAGGACCTGATCACGCCGCAGGACATGGTGGTCACGCTCAGCCACTCCGGTTACGTCAAGAGCCAGGCGCTGTCGGACTACCGCGCGCAGCGCCGCGGCGGACGCGGCAAGCAGGCGGCGGTGACCAAGGAGGACGACTGGATCGAGCAGCTGTTCATCGCCAACACGCACGACTGGATCCTGTGCTTCAGCAACCGCGGCCGCGTCTATTGGCTCAAGGTGTGGGAGGTGCCGCAGGGCGGCCGGGCCAGCCGCGGCAAACCGATCGTCAACATGTTCCCGCTGCATGCCGACGAGAAGATCACCGTCGTGCTGCCGCTGACCGGCGAGTTCCGCAGCTTCCCGGCCGACCACTACGTGTTCATGTCCACCGCGCTGGGCACGGTGAAGAAGACGGCGCTCGACGACTTCAGTAACCCGCGCAAGGCGGGCATCATCGCGGTCGACCTCGACCCCGGCGACTACCTGATCGGTGCCGCGCTCACCGACGGCAAGCACGACGTGATGCTGTTCTCCGACGGCGGCAAGGCGGTGCGCTTCGACGAGGAAGACGTGCGGCCGATGGGTCGCCAGGCGCGCGGCGTGCGCGGCATGATGCTCGACGACGGCCAGCGCGTGATCGCGATGCTGGTCGCCGAGGACGAGACGCAGTCGGTGCTGACGGCCACCGAGAACGGCTACGGCAAGCGCACGCCGATCGCCGAGTACACGCGCCACGGTCGCGGCACCAAGGGCATGATCGCGATCCAGCAGAGCGAGCGCAACGGCCGCGTGGTGGCCGCGACGCTGGTGCAGCCCGACGACGAGATCATGCTGATCACCGATCGCGGCGTGCTGGTCCGCACCCGCGTGGCCGAGATCCGCGAGCTGGGGCGCGCGACCCAGGGCGTGACGCTGATCGCCTTGGACGACGGCGCCAAGCTGTCCGGGCTGCAGCGGATCGTCGAGAACGACGCCAACGGCGAGGGCGACGAGCCCGAGGGCGGCCACGGCGACACACCGCCGCCAGTCCCGGCCGGGGCCGACTGAGGCATCGGCACGCCGCGTCGGCCACGCGGCGTGCAAGAATCGCGGCCATCCCATGGCCGAGGCCGCGACCAATCCTCATTTGCAGGCATTGCGCGATCGCATCGACGCGATCGACCGCGAGTTGCTGAGCGCGCTGAATCGCCGCGCCAAGCTGGCGCAGGAAGTGGGCGAGCTGAAGCGTGGCGAGGGCTCGGTGGTGTTCCGCCCCGAGCGCGAGGCGCAGGTGATCGAAGGCCTCAAGGCCGCCAATCCGGGTCCGCTGTCGTCGCAGAGCATCGCGCCGATCTGGCGCGAAGTCATGTCGGCATGCCGGGCGTTGGAGACGCCCACGCGCGTGGCCTACCTGGGCCCGGCCGGCACCTTCAGCGAAGAGGCCGCGCTCGGCTACTTCGGCAGCTCGATCGAGCGGGTGCCGTGCGTGAATTTCGACGAAGTGGTGCGCGCCACCAGCGCCGGCGCGGCCGACTTCGGCGTCGTGCCGGTGGAGAACAACACCGAGGGCGCGGTGGCGCGCGCGCTCGATCTGTTCCTGACGATGCCGCTGTTCATCATCGGCGAGACCAGCCTGATCGTGCGCCACAACCTGCTGCGCAAGGAGAACTCGCGGCAGGGCATCGAGGCGGTGCTGGCGCACCCGCAGGCACTGGCGCAATGCCACGGCTGGCTGAGCGCGAATCTGCCCGACGCCGAGCGCCGCCCGGTCACCAGCAACGCCGAGGGCGCACGCCTGGCCGCCGGCAACGTTGCGTGGGCGGCCATCGCCAGCAACCGCGCGGCCGGCGAGTTCGGCCTGCACGTGGTGGCCCCGGCGATTCAGGACGAGGCGCACAACCGCACCCGCTTCGCGATACTGACTCATCCGGACCGCCATCCACCGCCCAAGGCGTCGGGGCACGACTGCACCAGCCTCGTGGTCTCGGTGCCTAACCGGCCCGGTGCGGTGCACGACATGCTGGTGCCGTTGAAGCGGCACGGCGTGTCGATGACCCGGTTCGAGTCGCGGCCGGCGCGGTCGGGTCAGTGGGAGTACTACTTCTACATCGACATCGAGGGCCACCCCGACGATCCAAAGGTGGGCGCGGCCCTGCGCGAGCTGCGCGAGGTCTGCGCCTTCTTCAAGGTGCTGGGCGCCTACCCCATCGACGTGCATTGAGCATGCAGTCCGGCCAGACGATGTTCAACCAGCTGGGCGTGATCGGGTGCGGCCTGATGGGTGGGTCGTTCGCGCTCGCCCTCAAGCGCGCCGGGCTGGTCAAGCGCGTCGTCGGCTACAGCAAGTCACCGTCGACCACCGAGCGCGCCAAGCGCATGGGCGTGATCGACGTCGCCGCCGAATCGGCGCTGCTGGCCGTCAGCGGCTCCGACATCGTGCTGCTTGCGGTGCCGGTGTCGGCCACCGAGGTCACCTTCAAGGCGATCCGTCACCTGGTCGAGCCCGGCGTGCTGTTCATGGACGTCGGCTCGACCAAGCGCGACGTGGTCGACGCCGCGCGCCGCGTGCTGAAGGAGCGCGTGCCGTCGTTCGTGCCGGCACACCCGATCACCGGCAAGGAGGTCGCCGGCGTGCACAACGCCGACGCGGCCCTGTACGCCGGACGCCAGGTGATCCTGACGCCGCTGCCGCAGACGCTGCCGGAGCTGGTGCAGAAGGCCACCGACGTCTGGGCCGCGATCGGCGCACAGGTGCTGCGCATGACGCCGGAGAACCACGACGCCGCGTTCGCGTCGGTGAGCCACCTGCCACACCTGCTGGCCTTTGCCTACTTCAGCGCGGTGGTCAACCAGCCCGCAGGGCGCGACTTCCTGTCGCTGGCCGGGCCGGGCTTTCGCGACTTCACGCGCATCGCGGCCAGCGACCCGGCGATCTGGCGCGACATCCTGATGGCCAACCGCGAAGAGATCCTGAAGCAGTCGGCGCGCTTCCGCCACACGCTCGATGCGATGGAGCACGTCATCAAGAGCGGCAACGCAGAGGCCCTGGAAGACCTGATCCGCGTGTCGTCGGAGGCCCGGGCCGGCTGGCAGCTCGGCGGCCCACGCGGCGGCAACAAGTCCTGAATCAGCGCAGCGGCGCTGCACCGCTGCCCTCGCCATGTACGACATCGAGCAACTCGATCTGCCGCCGCTGCGCCGCGCCGCCGGTACGGTGCGTCTGCCGGGCTCCAAGAGCATCTCCAACCGCGTGCTGCTGCTGGCGGGCCTGAGCGAGGGGCGCACCGAGATCCACGACCTGCTCGACTCCGACGACACCCGCGTGATGCTGCAGGCGCTGCGGCAGCTCGGTTGCGGCATCGACGTCACCGACGGTCGCACGACGGTCACCGGCATCGGCGGCACGCTGCGCCAGCTGCGCACGCCGCTCAAGCTGTTTCTCGGCAATGCCGGCACGGCGATGCGGCCGCTGGCTGCCGCGCTCGCGCTGCTGGTCACGCGCGACGGCGGCGAGATCGAACTGAGCGGCGTGGCGCGCATGCACGAGCGCCCGATCGGTGACCTGGTCGACGCCTTGCGCCAGCTCGGCGCCAAGGTGGACTACCTGCGCCACGACGGCTTTCCGCCGTTGCGCCTGCGCGGCGGAGGCACTTTGCGCACGGCGCAGCCGATCCGGGTGCGCGGCGACGTGTCGAGCCAGTTCCTCACTGCGCTGCTGCTGGCACTGCCGCTGGTCAGCAGCACGGCCGGCGGGCCGCCGATCGTGGTCGAGGTCGATGGCGAACTGATCTCCAAGCCCTACGTCGAGATCACGCTGGCGCTGCTCGCGCGCTTCGGCATCACGGTGCAGCACGATCGGCTGCAGCGCTTCACGATTCCCGCCGGCAGCCGCTACCGCGCACCGGCGCGCATCCACGTCGAAGGCGACGCTTCGTCGGCCTCGTACTTCCTCGCCGCGGGAGCGCTCGGCGGCGGGCCGGTGCGCGTGGAAGGCGTGGGACGCACGAGCATCCAGGGCGACGTGAGGTTCACCGAGGTGCTCGAGCGGATGGGCGCCACCGTCCTGCTTTTCGACGATGCCATCGAAGTCGGAAACGAGAAGAC
>DATIFD010000267.1:0-3634 GCA_035455385.1 Burkholderiaceae bacterium | reverse complement strand
TCTCGACCTCGACGAATCCATGGTCATCGGCGGATGACGATGATGAGCGAATGACCGAAGTACTCGAAGACTTCCAGACCGTCGCGCTGGTGCTGCAAGGCGGCGGTGCGCTCGGCTCGTATCAGGCCGGCGTCGTCGAAGGCCTGGTCGGCGCGGGCATCGAGCCCGACTGGCTGGCGGGCATCTCGATCGGCGCGCTGAACACCGCGGTGATCGCCGGCAACCCGATCGAGACCCGCGTGCAGCGGCTGCGCGAGTTCTGGCAGACGATCTGCCAGCCGGCGGCGTTCGTGCCCACGGTCGAGGTGCTGCAGCGCTTCGTGCGCGGCGTCACCCCCGACGCGCGCAAGGTGTTCAGCGCGTTCGAGGCCTGGCGCGCGATGGTCGAGGGGCAGCGCGACTTCTTCGTGCCGCGCGGGCTGGCGCCGTGGCTCGGCGGCAAGCAGGGCATCTCCGAGGCGAGCTTCTACGACACCTCGCAGCTGAAGAGCACGCTCGAGCGCTTCGTCGACTTCGACCGCATCAACGCGGGGCCGATGCGCGTGTCGGTGGGCGCGGTCAACGTGCGCAGCGGCAACTTCGAGTACTTCGACAACACCACCGGTCCGGCACGCAAGGCGATGCGCGCCGAGCATTTCATGGCGTCGGCTGCGCTGCCGCCGGGCTTTCCGGCGATCGAGATCGACGGCGAGTACTACTGGGACGGCGGCCTGGTGTCCAACACGCCGTTGTCGGTGGTGCTCGACGCATCGCCGCGCCGCGACACGCTGGCGTTCCAGGTCGACCTGTGGAGTGCGCGCGGACCGCTGCCCGACAACGTGTACGACGTCGAGGAGCGACGCAAGGACATCATGTTCTCGAGCCGCACGCGCGCGGTCACCGACGTCATGGCGCGCTCGCAGCGCTACCGCCACCTGCTGCGCGAGCTGCTCGAGCAGGTGCCGGCCAAGGTGCGGCAGAGCAATCCGTGGTGTCGCGAGGCGCAGGAGCTGGCGTGCTCGCGCCGCTACAAGGTGATCCATCTGATCTACCAGGACAAGGAGTGGGAGGGCCTGGCCAAGGATTACGAGTTCAGCGCGCAGTCGATGCAGGATCACTGGAGCAGCGGCCTGCTCGACATCCAGCACACGCTCGACCACCCAGATTGGCTGCGGCGGCCGCCCGAGGGCACCGAGTTCATGACGCACGATCACCACCGGCTGCGGCAGGCCAAAGCCTGAACGGGCGCGGCCGGCGGCGCCACGGGTGTACGCTGCGGCATGGCTACCCTCGCCTGGCTGCTGAAGCGCGCGCCCGCCGCGTGGTTGGGGTCGTGGCTGTGCGTGCTGTCAGTTGCGCTGCCGGCGGCGGCGCAGAGCCCGAGCGCCGGCAGCGGGATGCCGCCGGTGCTGGTGGTGCAGGTCGACGGTGCCATCGGTCCGGCCACGGCCGATCGCGTGACGCGCGCGCTCGACCGCGCCGTGCGCGAGCGGGCGCAACTGGTCGTGCTGCAGATGGATACGCCCGGCGGCCTCGACACCGCGATGCGCAGCATCATCAAGGCCATCCTCGCGTCGCCGGTGCCGGTGGCCACGTTCGTCGCCCCACAGGGTGCGCGCGCGGCGAGTGCCGGCACTTACATCCTCTATGCCTCGCACATCGCGGCGATGGCACCGGCCACCAACCTCGGCGCCGCCACGCCGATCGCGATCGGCATGCCGTCACCCGGCGGGCCACCGCCGGCGGCGAGCGCGCCGGCAGGCAAGGCCGCGCCGGACCACGACGCGATGGAGGCCAAGCGGGTCAACGACGCCTCGGCGTACATCCGCGCGCTGGCCCAGCTGCGCGGACGCGACGCGGCCTGGGGCGAGCAGGCGGTGCGCGACGCCGTCAGCCTGCCTGCGGCCGACGCGCTGGCGCGCAAGGTGATCGACCTCATCGCTGGCGACGTGCCCGACCTGATGCGCCAACTCGACGGCCGCGTGGTGCAACGCGGCGCCGCGCAGGGCGGGGCGCTGACGCTGCACACCGCGAACGCCGCGGTGGTCGTGCTCGAGCCCGACTGGCGCGACAAGCTGCTGGCGGTGATCAGCGACCCCAGCTTGGCGCTGGTGCTGATGATGGTGGGTGTCTACGGCCTGCTGTTCGAGTTCATGAATCCGGGTTACGTGGCGCCCGGCGTGATCGGCGGCGTCGCGCTGCTGCTGGCGCTGTGGGGCCTGCAGATGCTGCCGATCAACTACGCGGGCCTGGGGCTGATCCTGCTGGGTATCGCGTTCTTCGTCGCCGAGGCATTCGTGCCGAGCTACGGTGTGCTCGGCATCGGTGGCGTCGCGGCGTTCGCCTTCGGTGCGGTGCTGCTGATCGACAGCGAGGTGCCGGGCTTCGCGATCCCGTGGCCGCTGATCGCGGCGGTGACGGCGGTATCGGCGGCGGTCATCGTCGGCGTGGCCGGCATGGCGGCGCGCGCGCGCAGGCGGCCGGTGGTCAGCGGTGCGGCCGCCACGCTGGTCGGCGCCCGCGGCACCGTCATCGAGGCGGTCGGCGCCGAGGGCTGGGCCGACGTCAACGGCGAGCGCTGGCGCGTGCGCGCACCGCTGTTGCTGCAGCCCGGCCAGCGCGTGCGCGTGATGCAGATCGACGGCCTCACGCTCGAGGTGAAGGCGTCCGACGGCTGATGCCGTGCAAAGGAGAACTCGATGAGCGTTGCGATCGGCCTGGCCGTGATCCTGGTCCTGGTGGCGTTCATCGCCGTCAACTCGCTGCGCATCCTGCGCGAATACCAGCGCGGCGTGGTGTTCCAGCTCGGGCGCTTCTGGAAGGTCAAGGGGCCTGGGCTGGTGATCCTGATCCCCGGCATCCAGCAGATGGTGCGCATCGACTTGCGCATCGTGGTGATGGACGTGCCGAGCCAGGACGTGATCTCGCGCGACAACGTGACGCTGAAGGTCAACGCGGTGCTGTACTTTCGCGTCGTCGATCCCGAGCGCGCGGTGATCCAGGTGGAGAACTTCCTCGCCGCCACCAGCCAGCTCGCGCAGACCACGCTGCGCGCGGTGCTGGGCAAGCACACGCTCGACGAGATGCTGTCGGAGCGCGAGCGCCTGAACCTCGACCTGCAGAAGATCCTCGACAGCCAGACCGACGCCTGGGGCATCAAGGTCACGAACGTCGAGATCAAGCACGTCGACCTCAACGAGTCGATGGTGCGCGCGATCGCGCGGCAGGCCGAGGCGGAGCGCGAGCGGCGGGCGAAGATCATCCATGCCGAGGGCGAGCTGCAGGCGTCGGAAAAGCTGCTGCAGGCCGCGCAGATCCTGTCGCGCCGGGCCGAGGCGATGCAGCTGCGCTACCTGCAGACCCTCACCAACATCGCCGGGGACAAGGCGTCGACCATCGTCTTCCCGGTGCCGATGGACCTGATCGCGCCGCTCCTGGATGCGGTCGCCAGGCGCGGGACGGCGGCCCCCTAGATCCCGCCCTGGGTGACGCCGCGGTAAGATGCGCAGACGCAGAAGGGAGTTCCGCCATGAGCCGAATCCGCCGCATTGACATCGCCCTCGTCCTCGCCTGCACGGCGTTCGCGGGCTGCTCCTCGCTTGCGGAGCGCACGCAGGTGTCGCCCGAAGCCGGGCGGATCGCCGTCTACGAGGCC
>DATIFD010000266.1:0-25045 GCA_035455385.1 Burkholderiaceae bacterium | reverse complement strand
CCAGTGGTATCGCTACCATCACCTCTTTGCCGATGTTCTGCAGGCGCACTTGATGGAGGAGCAGCCTAATCAGGTATCTACCTTGCATCAGCGAGCAAGCGACTGGTACGAGCAGAACGATCTACCATCCGAAGCGATCCGCCATGCGTTGGCCGCACAAGATTTCGAGCGAGCGGCGGACTTGATCGAGCGGGTCTGGCTGGCGATGGACCTCAATTACCAGTCCGCTACGTGGCTTGGCTGGGCCAAGGCGCTGCCCGACGATCTAATCCGCGCCAGGCCAGTGCTCAGCCTTGGCTATGCCTGGGCGTTGCTGAATGGCGGCGAGCTGGAGGCGGCCGAGACCCGCTTGCGGGATGCCGAACGCTGGCTGGAACCGAAAAGCGCGGCGCCTTCAAGTCGTGGACCGTGCTGCTGGCGATCATCGCGTTCTCGCTGTCGCTGCTGGGCACGTTCCTCGTGCGCTCCGGCGTGCTGTCGTCCGTGCACGCATTCGCCACCGACCCCAGGCGCGGCCTGTTCATCCTGGCATTCCTGGTGATCGTGATCGGCGGTTCGCTGACGCTGTACGCCTGGCGCGCGCCGCAGGTCGGCCTCGGCTCGCGCTTTTCGCCGGTGTCGCGCGAGTCGATGCTACTGGCCAACAACGTGATGCTGGTGGTCGCGATGGCCACCGTGCTGCTCGGCACCTTGTACCCATTGGCGCTCGACGCGCTGGGGCTCGGCAAGATCTCGGTCGGGCCGCCCTACTTCGACAACGTGTTCGTGCCGATCATGACGCCGGTGCTGGTGCTGATGGGCATCGGCCCTCTGGCGCGCTGGCGCGAGGCCAAGATCCCCGATCTCGCCAGGCGACTGCGCTGGGCGCTGGCGCTCACCGTGCCCGCGGCGCTGGTCACCGGCTGGGTGCGTGGCCACGTCAGCGCGATGGCGACGCTGGGCTTCGCGCTGGCTTGGTGGATCGTGTTCTCGCTGGCCACCGATCTCTGGGAACGATTGAGGATCGGTGCCGGCGTGGGCGGCAGCGTGCTCACCCGCCTACGCCACCTGCCGCGCGCGATGCTCGGCATGATGCTGGCGCACCTCGGGGTGGCGGCGTTCGCGTTCGGCGTCAGCATGGTCAAGACCTACGAGGTCGAGCGCGACGTCAAGATGCAGACCGGCGACACCACCGAGATAGCCGACTACGTGTTCACCTGGCGCGGTGTGCGCGAGCTGCAAGGTCCGAACTACGTGGCTGCGCAGGGGCTGGTCGAGGTCACGCGCGACGGCAGGCCGGTGACCACGCTGCGGCCGGAGAAGCGCGTCTACCGGGTGCAGCAGAACCCGATGACCGAGGCGGCGATCAACACCGGTCTCACCCGTGACCTCTACGTGTCGCTCGGCGAGCAGGTCGACGGCGGCGCGTGGATCGTGCGCGTCTACTACAAGCCCTTCGTCGACTGGATCTGGGGCGGCTGCGTGCTGATGGCGCTGGGCGGGTTGCTGGCCGCCAGCGACCGCCGCTACCGCGCGACGCGGCGCGCCACCGAGGCCACCGACACCTCCGCACTGTTCGCCCAACGTTCATGAAAAGCCTGCGATTCATCGTCCCGCTGGCGATCTTCCTGGTGCTGGCCGGCTTTCTGGCGGTGGGCCTGAACCGCGACCCGCGCATGGTGCCGTCGCCGCTGATCGGCAAGCCGGCGCCGGGCTTCAAGCTGCCGCGACTGGACGAGCCCTCGAAGATGGTGAATCGCGACGAGATGCTCGGCAAGGCCTGGGTGCTCAACGTCTGGGCGTCGTGGTGCGGCCCGTGCCGCGAAGAGCATCCGCACATCGTCGCCTTCGCGCGCACGAAGCAGGTGCCGCTGGTCGGGCTGAACTACAAGGACGCGCGCAGCGATGCGCTCGCGTGGCTGAAGGAGTTCGGCAATCCATACGACTTGTCGCTGTCCGATCTCGACGGGCGCGTCGGCATCGACTTCGGCGTCTACGGCGTGCCGGAGACATTCGTGATCGACAAGCGTGGCGTCATCCGCTTCAAGCAGATCGGCCCTCTGACCCCGGAGGTGCTGAACACGAAGGTCGTGCCGCTGCTGAAGGAACTCAATGGGTAGTTTGACACCCCCCCGTTGCGCCATCGGCGCTTCCCCCCCAGGGGGGCGCCCCCAGCGGACCGGCAAAGCGCTTGCGCGTCGGCGAAGGCTCATATCGCGCAAGCGATGTGATGCCGAAGCCAAAGCCGGATCCGCGGTGGCCGCTTGGCTACGGCTGGCGCGATGCACCCTGTGGCTATTGCTGTTCTCGATGCCCGGGCTGGTGATGGCGAAGGAGGCCGCCCCCGCGGCTGACGATCCGGTGCTCGAGGCGCGGATGCAGCGCATCGCGGTCGAACTGCGCTGCCTGGTCTGCCAGAACCAGACCATCGCCGACTCGCACGCCGGCCTGGCCGACGACCTGCGCCGCGAGATCCGCGAGCAACTGCAAAACGGCGCCACCGACGAGCAGGTGGTGCAGTACATGACCGACCGCTACGGCGACTTCATCCGCTATCGCCCGGCGATGAAACCGATCACCGTCGCGCTCTGGGTGGGGCCGATCGCGCTGCTGGTCGGTGGCCTGCTGGTGCTGGTGCTGGTGCTGCGCCGCCGCGCACGCATGCCGCCCGAGCAGTTCGAGCCCGACGCGCCCGACGACGACGCCGAGCCGGCGAAGGAGGCGAGTTGACTGCGTTCATCCTGCTCGCTGCCCTGATGACGCTGGCCGCGTTGGCGTTGCTCAGCCGGCCCCTGTGGTGGCGCACGACGCCCGTGGCACCCGACGATGCCACGCGCACGCTCGCCGACGCACGCGAGCAGTTGCGACAACTCGACGCGCTGCACGCCAGCGGCACGCTCACGGACGCGCAGGCTGCCGAGGCGCGTGCGCGGCTCGAGCAGCGCATAGGCCAGGCGCTGACCAGGCCGGCGCAACCGCCCTCTGCCGCCGCGCCGCGATCGACCAGCATGCTCTCGGCGCTGTCCTTGTTCGTGCTGGTCGTCGTCGTGGCGGGCTATGCGACGCTCGGCACGCCGCAGGCGCTTGATCCGGCAGTGCGCGCTGCAGGCAGCGACAGCGGCACCGGTCACCCGATCACGATGGAGCAGATCGAGGACATGACCGGCAAGCTCGCCGCGCGGCTCAAGGAGCAGCCCGATGACGTCGACGGCTGGGCGATGCTCGGCCGCTCGTATGCGGTGCTCGGCAAGCACCCGCTGGCGATGGCGGCGTTCAAGCAGGCGGTGACGCTCAAGCCCGACGATGCGGTGCTGCTGGCCGACTATGCCGACTCGATGGCCGTGGTCAACGGCCGCAACCTCGAGGGTGAGCCGAGCCGGCTGATCGCGCGCGCGCTCGAACTCGACCCCAACAATCTGAAGGCGCTGTCGCTCGCCGGCACGGCCGCGTTCATGCGCAAGGACTACACGCTGGCCCTGCAGCACTGGGAGCGGATGCAAAAGGTGGCTCCGGACAGCGAGTTCGCCAAGCAGATCCAGGGCGGCATCGAAGAGGCGCGCAGCCTGGCAGCGGCGGCCGGCCAGCCCGTGCCGGCCCGAAGCGAGTCCGTGGAGGCGAAGGCGCCGGCTCCACAGGCTGCAGGGGGCGAGCGGATCACCGGCGTGGTCAAGCTGTCGGCCGGGCTGGCCAGCAAGGCCGCTCCAGACGACACGGTGTTCGTCTACGCGCGCGCCGCACAGGGCCCGCGCATGCCGCTGGCGATCCTGCGCAGGCAGGTGAAGGACCTGCCGCTGCAGTTCGCGCTCGACGACAGCATGGCGATGTCGCCCGCAGCGCGCCTGTCGTCGGCGCAACAGGTGGTGGTGAGCGCGCGCATCAGCAAGAGCGGGAACGCCATGCCCCAGCCCGGTGACCTGCTTGGCGAATCGGCGCCGGTGACGCCGGGCACCAAGGGCCTGACGCTCGAGATCGGGCAGGTTTTCAGCCAGTAAGCGCGCGCAGCGCCCCGCCGGGCATGGCAGTCGACAACACCGATCGATGAATTACCTGTGGATCTACCTCGCCGTGATGGCGGCTCTGTGGTGGCTCTATCTGACCCGTCGCCGCCGCGTCCAGCGCAAGCACGCGCAGCAGCTGCGCGAGTCGATGGAAGCGGGCCTCAACGAGCCGGCGTCGCTGCACCCGGTGATCGACCCGCAGCGCTGCCTCGGCTCCTCGTCGTGCATCAAGGCATGCCCCGAAGACGCCCTGGGCATCGTCGATGGCAAGGCCGTGCTGGTCAACGGTGCCCACTGCATCGGGCACGGCGCGTGCCGCGCGGCATGCCCGGTCGATGCGATCGAGCTGGTGTTCGGCACCGAAAAGCGCGGCATCGACATCCCCAATGTTTCGCCGCAGTTCGAAAGCAACGTCCCAGGCATCTTCATCGCCGGCGAGCTGGGCGGCATGGGTCTGATCCGCAAGGCTGCGGAGCAGGGCCGGCAGGCGATGGACGTCATCGCCAAGCGCTCCGGCGGAACCTTCGAATACGACGTGGTGATCGTCGGTTGCGGCCCGGCTGGGTTCTCGGCCGGGCTGTCGGCGATCGAGCACCGCCTGCGCTACAAGCTGATCGAGCAGGAAGAGTCGCTCGGCGGCGCGGTGTTCCACTATCCGCGCAACAAGGTCGCGATGACCGCGCCGGTGAAGCTGGCGATGATCGGCAAGGTGCGCTTCGGCGAGGTGCCAAAGGAGAAGCTGCTGGAGTTCTGGCAGACGGCGGTCAGGAAGACCGGGCTGCTGATCGCGTTTCGGGAGTGTATGGAGGCGATCGATCGCGACGGCGACGGTTTCGTCGTGCGTACGAGCCGCGGCAGCTATCGCACCCGCAGCGTGCTGTTGACGATGGGCCGCCGCGGCACGCCGCGCAAGCTCGAAGTACCCGGCGAAGAAAGCCCCAAGGTCGTGTACCGTTTGATCGATCCGGCGCAGTACGCGGGTCAGGCGGTGCTGGTGGTCGGCGGCGGTGACAGCGCGCTCGAAGCGGCGATCGCCCTGGCCGAACAGCCGAAGACCGAAGTCACACTGTCGTATCGCAGCAAAGCCTTCTCGCGCGTCAAGGGCAAGAACCGCGACGAAGTCGAGCGACTGCAGCGTGATCAGCGCTTGCGCGTCGAACTCGAGTCGACGGTCGAGTCGATCGAGCCCGAACTCGTGCACCTGAAGACCACCGGCGGCGCGGTGGCGCTGCGCAACCAGGCGGTCATCGTCTGCGCCGGCGGGTTGCTGCCGACGGCGCTGCTGCAAAGGATCGGCATCCTCTTCGAGACCAAGCACGGCACGGCGTGACGCCCTGTGCCCGCGTAGAATCGGCCACCGGGCCTGCGTTTGCGCAGGGCCGGTATTTTTTTGGGGCCGCGATGGAAATCTTCGACTACGACAACATCCTGCTGCTGCCGCGCAAGTGCCGCGTCGACAGCCGCAGCGAATGCGACCCGTCGGTGGAGTTCGGCGGCCGCCGCTTCACGCTGCCGGTGGTGCCGGCGAACATGAAGACGGTGATCGACGAGGGCATCGCCGAATCGCTGGCGCGCAGCGGGCACTTCTACGTGATGCACCGCTTCGACCTCGACAACGTCGCGTTCGCGGTGCGCATGCGCAAGGCCGGCCTGTTCGTGTCGATCAGCTCGGGCGTCAAGCCGGGCGACTATGCGGTGATCGATCGGCTGGCAGCCGACGGCGTCGGCGCCGACTACATCACGATCGACATCGCGCACGGCCATGCCGACAGCGTGCGCCGCACGATCGAACACATCAAGAAGCGGCTGCCCAAGACGTTCATCATCGCCGGCAACGTCGGCACACCCGAGGGCGTGATCGATCTCGAAAACTGGGGCACCGACGCCACCAAGGTCGGCGTCGGCCCGGGCAAGGTCTGCATCACGCGGCTGAAGACCGGCTTCGGCACCGGCGGCTGGCAGTTGTCGGCGCTGAAGTGGTGCGCGCGCGTGGCCACCAAGCCGATCGTCGCCGACGGCGGCATCCGCCACCACGGCGACATCGCCAAGAGTGTGCGCTTCGGCGCCGCGATGGTGATGATCGGGTCGCTGTTCGCCGGCCACGAAGAGAGCCCCGGTCAGACGGTCGAGGTCGACGGCACGCTGTACAAGGAGTACTACGGCTCGGCCAGCGACTTCAACAAGGGCGAGTACAAGCACGTCGAGGGCAAGCGAATCCTCGAGCCGATCAAGGGCAAGCTGGCCGACACGCTGCGCGAGATGCGCGAGGACCTGCAGAGCTCGATCAGCTACGCCGGCGGCCGCACGCTGGCCGACCTGCGCAAGGTCAACTACGTGATCCTCGGCGGCGAGAACGCCGGCGAGCACCTGTTCATGTAGCGCCGTCCCGGCAAGCGGAAAATCGTCGCGGCTGCCGCTTCGCTCAGCGGATCCCGGTCGTCGTGAGCGGCCCGCTGCAACCGTTCGAACGCGAAGGCCGGGCGCATGCGTGCCCGGACCCACCGCCTAGAATCCAGCCGCCCTCACCCGCGTCAGCGTGACCCAAGCATGACCGAACCCCTGGCCAAGTCATTCGAACCCGCCCCGATCGAGTCGCGCTGGGCGCCGCGGTGGGAACAGAGCGGCGTCTACGCGCCGGCGCTCGACCCGAACAAGCCGTCGTTTGCGATCCAGCTGCCGCCGCCCAACGTGACCGGCACGCTGCACATGGGCCACGCGTTCAACCAGACGATCATGGACGCGCTGACGCGCTACCACCGCATGCGCGGCTTCAACACGCTGTGGGTGCCGGGCACCGACCATGCCGGCATCGCGACGCAGATCGTCGTCGAGCGCCAGCTGCAAGACGCGGGCCTGTCGCGGCACGACCTCGGGCGCAAGAACTTCGTCGCCCAGGTGTGGGACTGGAAGCACAGCTCGGGCGCCACCATCACGCGCCAGATGCGCCGCATGGGCGCCAGCGTCAGCTGGGCGCACGAGTACTTCACGATGGACGAGAAGCTCTCGTCGGTGGTCAACGAGACCTTCGTGCGGCTGTATGACGAAGGGCTGATCTACCGCGGCAAGCGCCTCGTCAACTGGGATCCGGTGCTGAAGTCGGCGGTGTCCGACCTCGAGGTCGTCGCCGAGGAGGAAGACGGTTCGCTGTGGCTGATCCGCTACCCGCTGCTCGACGGCAGCGGCCACCTGACGGTGGCCACGACGCGGCCCGAGACGATGCTGGGCGACGTCGCGCTGATGGTGCACCCCGACGACACGCGCTACGCCCGCTTCGTCGGCACGCGCGTGCGGCTGCCGCTGACCGACCGCGAGATCCCGGTGATCGCCGACGAGGTCGTCGAGCGCGAGTTCGGCACCGGCGTCGTCAAGGTGACGCCGGCGCACGACGCCAACGACTACGCGGTGGGCCAGCGCCACGGCCTTCCGATGCTGGGCGTGCTCAACCTCGACGCCACGCTCAACGACAACGCGCCGCCGGCGTACCGTGGGCTCGACCGCTTCGTCGCGCGCAGGAAGATCGTGGCCGATCTGCAGGCGCAGGGGCTGCTGGAGGAGACGCGCAAACACCGCCTCACCGTGCCGCGCTGCGAGCGCACCGGGCAGATCGTCGAGCCGATGCTCACCGACCAGTGGTTCGTCGCCGTGACCAAGCCGGGCCGCGACGGCGAATCGATCGCCGCCAAGGCGATCCGCGTCGTCGAGACCGGCGACGTCAAGTTCTACCCCGAGCAATGGGTCAACACCTACAACCAGTGGATGCGCAACATCCAGGACTGGTGCATCTCGCGCCAGCTCTGGTGGGGCCACCAGATCCCGGCCTGGTACGGCGCCAACGGCGAGTTGTTCGTCGGCCGCGACGAGTCCGAGGCGCGCACGCGCGCCAACGCGGCCGGCTACAGCGGCGCGCTGACGCGCGACGAAGACGTGCTCGACACCTGGTACTCGTCGGCGCTGGTGCCGTTCTCGACGCTCGGCTGGCCTGACAAGACGATCGAGCAGGACCTGTTCCTGCCGTCGAGCGTGCTCGTCACCGGCTACGACATCATCTTCTTCTGGGTCGCGCGCATGATCATGATGACGACCCACTTCACCGGCAAGGTGCCGTTCCGCCACGTCTACATCCACGGCCTGGTGCGCGACTCGCACGGCCACAAGATGAGCAAGAGCGAAGGCAACGTGCTCGATCCGGTGGATCTGATCGACGGCATCGCGCTGCAGCCGCTGCTCGACAAGCGCGTGACCGGCCTGCGCAAGCCCGAGACCGCACCGGCGATCCGCGAGGCCACGAAGAAGGAGTTCCCACAGGGCATCCCCGGCTACGGCGCCGACGCGCTGCGCTTCACGTTCGCGGCGCTGGCCACGCTGGGGCGCAACATCAACTTCGACAGCAGGCGCTGCGAGGGTTACCGCAACTTCTGCAACAAGCTCTGGAACGCTGCCAAGTTCGTGTTGATGAACTGCGAGGGCCACGACTGCGGGCTGACGGAGCAAACCAGGAGCGATTCGCAGTCCGGGGACAAGGCACCCGGCGATGCCGCAGGCTCACTGGCCGACCGCTGGATCGCCGGCGAATTGCAGCGCGTCGAGGCCGCGGTCGCCGAGGGCTTCGCCGGGTACCGTCTCGACACCGTGGCCAACGCGATCTACCAGTTCGTGTGGGACGAGTATTGCGACTGGTACATCGAGATCGCCAAGGTGCAGCTCGCCACTGGTGGGCCCGCCGAGCAGCGCGCGACGCGGCGCACCCTCATCCGCGTGCTGGAGACCGTGCTGCGGCTGCTGCACCCGATCGCGCCGTTCATCACCGCCGAGTTGTGGGAGCGCGTGGCGGTGGTGGCCGGCCGCCGCGCCGAGGGGTCGTCGGACACCGTCGCCAGCGCGCGCTACCCGCAGGCCGAGTTGCAGAAGGTCGACCCGCAGGCCGACGCCTGGATCGCCAGGCTGAAGGCATTGATGTCGGCGGTGCGCGGCCTGCGCAGCGAGCTGAACCTGCGTCCTGACCAGCGCGTGCCGCTGTACGCGGTCGGCGAGTCTGCGTTCGTCGACGCGGTGGCACCGCTGCTGCGCTCGGTGATGTGTCGCGTGTCCGACGTCAAGACGTTCGCCGACGAAGCCGCGTTCGCGGCGGCGGCGGGTCAGGCGCCGGTGGCGCTGGCCGGCGACACCAAGCTCGCGCTGGTCGTGTCGATCGACCTGGCGGCCGAGCGCGTGCGCATCGGCAAGGAGATCGAGCGGCTGCTCGGCGAGATCGGCAAGGCCGAAAGCAAGCTCAACAACCCGAGCTTCGTGCAGCGCGCGCCGGCTGCGGTGGTCGAGCAGGAGCGTCAGCGCGTGGCCGACTTCAGGCAGGCGCTTCGCCGGCTCGAAGATCAACAGGGTCGTCTGGCGCAGTCGGCCTGAACTCGCCGCGCGCCGGAGTCGCCGCCGACAGCAGCTCGTCGATGCGCCGCGCCACCGCCCACGCGCTGCGGATGCGCGACTCGCGCGTCGTGCTGGCCACGCGCGGCGTCACCTGCAGCGTGTCCACGTCGTGCAGCGGCCGTCCGGGGTCGAGCACGCCGGGCTCGAGGCTGTCGAACCACGCCGCGGCCATACGGCCCGAGCCTAGCACCTCGGCCAGCGCCATCTCGTCGAACAGGCTCGAATGCGCGATCGACACCAACACCTGGTTCGGCTTGCACGACGGCAGGAATCGCTCGCCCAGCAGACCGTGGTAGCGGGAGAAGTACGTCAGCATCACGCAGACCCCGTCGGACTGCTCCATCAGCTCGCGCAGGCCCAGCGGTTCCACCTTCCAGCGGTTCCACAGGCCGTCGGACACATGCACCGCCGGGTCGTAGCCGACCACGCGCGAGCCGAACGCGCCGAGCAGTTGCGCCAGCGGCCGCGCCGCCGGCGTCATCCCCACCAGGCCCACCGTGGCGCCACCGAGCTCGCGGCCGACCAGCAGCCCCTCGGCGCTCAGCACCGGCACGCGGCGGAACATCTGCAGCAACGCGCCGATCATGAACTCGGCCTCTGCCGCCGCACTGGCGTTGATCGGCCGCACCACCTCGACGCCCGCGCGTGCGCAGGCATCGGTGTCGATGTTCTCGGCGCCGGCGCTCAGCCGCCCCACCGCGCGCAGCACCGGCGCATAGTGAAGCACCTGCGCATCCACCGCCACCGACGGCGGAATGATCATCGCGCGCACGTTGAACAGTGCCTGCCGGAAGGCGCGTGGGTCACGGGCCAGATCCGGCGCGTAGCGCACGGCGTGCCGCGCGACGAGCCAGTGCATCACCTCCGGCTCGAGGGGCTCGACAATCAGCACATCCATGCGTCATCCCGCTCACTTGCGGAGCCGCGCGGCCGAACCGACGTGCCAGAATCCCCCACCATCAGCACCCCAACAGTTTTTATTTGATGCTTATGCTGGTCAAGAAGGCCATTTTCCCAGTTGCCGGCCTGGGCACCCGCTTTTTGCCGGCCACCAAGGCCCAGCCGAAAGAGATGCTGCCGGTGGTCGACAAGCCCCTGATCCAGTACGCGGTGGAGGAGGCCTACGCGGCGGGCGTGCGGGAAATGATCTTCGTGACCGGCCGTCATAAGCGGCCCATTGAAGACCACTTTGACATGACGTTCGAGCTCGAGGTAGCCCTTGAACAAGCGGGTAAACAAGAGTTACTGAGCGTCGTGCGTCGGGTGAAACCCGACGACATGGAATGCATTTACGTCCGCCAGGCGCAGGCCCTTGGATTGGGGCACGCGGTGCTGTGCGGGCAGCGGTTGGTGGGCAACGAACCGTTCGCGGTGCTGCTCGCCGACGACCTGATGGTCGGTGATCCGCCGGTGCTCAAGCAGATGGTCGACTGCTATGCCGAGTGGCGCGCGTCGATCCTCGCGGTGCAGGAGGTGCCCGCCGAGCAGACCCGGCGTTACGGCATCGTCGACGGCACGCCGGTGAGTGATCGGCTGATCGACGTCACCCGCATTGTCGAGAAGCCCGCACCCGAGGACGCACCGTCGCGGCTGGGTGTGGCCGGCCGCTACATCCTGACGCCCGGCGTGTTCCACGAAATCGCCACCCAGGCGCGCGGGGTCGGCGGCGAGATCCAGCTGACCGACGGCATCGCATCGCTGCTGCGGCGCGAAAAGGTGTTCGCCTACCGCTATGAAGGCAAGCGCTACGACTGCGGCAGCAAGGAAGGCTTCCTGCAGGCGAACGTCGAACTGGCGCTGGCGCACCCCGAACTCGGGCCTGGGTTCAGGCGCTACCTGAGCGAGCTCAAGACCGAATCGAAGGCCTGATGTGCGTCAGCGGCGGCGCAGATAGTGCACGAACTCGTCGGCGCCGCTGGTCTGCTCGAGCAGCTCGTTGCCGGTCTGACGGGCGAAGGCCTGGAAGTCGCGCATCGACCCGGGGTCGGTCGACACCACCTTCAGCACATCGCCGCTTTGCATCTCGGCCAGGGCTTTCTTGGCCTTGAGGATCGGCAGCGGGCAGTTGAGGCCGCGGGTGTCGAGCTCTTTCTGGGCTTGCATGGCGGCGATTTTACGAGGGGCGCCGAAACTCCATGAACCGGGGCTCGTGCCCCCGGGATCTCAACCAGTCGGCGAGCGCGAAACCCGTGCCGGCGGGCCAGCAGATGATGTCCTGCGGCGCGAACAGCTTGTATTCGGCCAGCTCGGGCGACAGCCGGACCTCGCCGCGCGCCACCGCGTGGTACGCAATGATCACTTGGTTCATGCGCTCGAATTCGTAGACGCCGATCAGGCTGAGTGCGTCGACCTGCAGCGCCGTTTCCTCGGCCACCTCGCGGCGGATGCCGTGCTCGGGCGACTCGCCGGCCTCCATGAAGCCGGTGATCAGCGCGAACATGCGGCCGCTCCAGGCCGCGTTGCGCGCCAGCAGCACGCGTCCCTCGCGGTCGGCGCACTCGATCACCGCTGCCAGCACCGGCGTCGGGTTGTTCCAGTGCGTCCAGCCGCACGCCGGGCAGCGCAAGCGCACCTTGTGGCCGCCGTCTTCGAGCTGCGACAGCGGCTGCAGCTCGGTTGCGCATTGCGGGCAGTAGCGATAGTCGGCCATCGGGGGCGGCGTTCAGGCCGGGAACACACCGGTCGACAGATAACGATCGCCGCGGTCGCAGACGACGAACACGATCGTCGCATCGCGCACCTGCTCGGCCACCTGCAGCGCCACCCAGCAGGCGCCGGCGGCCGAGATGCCGCCAAACAGGCCCTCCTCGCGCGCCAGGCGGCGTGCCATTTCTTCAGCGGCGGCCTGCGACACCAGCACCAGCTCGTCGACCGCCGCCGGGTCGTAGATCTTCGGCAGGTACTGCGGTGGCCACTTGCGGATGCCTGGGATGCGCGAACCCTCGGCCGGCTGCGCGCCGACGATTCGCACGTCGGGTTTGCGCTCGCGCAGGTAGCGGCTGACGCCGGTGATCGTGCCGGTGGTGCCCATCGCGCTGACGAAGTGCGTGATGCGGCCATCGGTCTGACGCCACAACTCGGGCCCGGTGGTCTCGTAGTGGATGCGCGGGTTGTCGGCGTTGGCGAACTGGTCGAGCACGCGGCCCTTGCCGTCGCGCTGCATCTGCTCGGCCAGGTCGCGCGCGTACTCCATGCCGCCGGAGCGCGGCGTGAGGATCAGCTCGGCGCCGAACGCCTTCATCGTCTGCGCGCGCTCGACCGACAGGTCTTCGGGCATCACCAGCACCATGCGGTAGCCGCGGATCGCCGCGGCCATCGCCAGCGCGATGCCCGTGTTGCCCGACGTGGCCTCGATCAGCGTGTCGCCGGGCTTGATCTCACCGCGTTCTTCAGCGCGGCGGATCATGCTGATCGCGGGCCGGTCCTTCACCGAGCCCGCCGGATTGTTGCCCTCGAGCTTGGCCAGGATGACGTTGCCACGCTCGACTTGCGCAGCGCCGGGCACGCGCTGCAGCCGAACCAGCGGTGTCTCGCCGATGGCGTCTTCGATCGTCTTGTATTCGGGCATGGCTGATCCTGGGCGCCGAGCACGCATTGTGTCTCTCCCCAAAAGCCCGCGCTGGCCCTGCATGCCATAATCCGCGCCCCCAGCGTCGCATGCCCCACTGCAGCCCGGGTGGCGAAATCGGTAGACGCAAGGGACTCAAAATCCCTCGCCGCAAGGCGTGCCGGTTCGAGTCCGGCCCCGGGCACCAACTATTGGCCTGCGGCGCGAGCGTTCCGCGTCGCTTCCGCGTCGGTTCCATGCGGCGGCGCGCGGCTCGGCGGAGTGACCCTCCGCGAAGGTCTCGGCGGCAAAGCTGCTACGCTGCCAACCTCGAACCGCCAGGAACGGTCCTTGGAGGCATCCAGCGTTCGCACCGCAGGCAACACGGTCCACCTGGCCGTGCTCGACGACGAGGTCGAGATCACGCAGCTGCTGGCCAACTACCTGGGCGGCCAGGGCTTCCGCGTCAGTCAACTGCACAGTGGGCCGATGCTGTTCGATCTGCTGGCCGCCGATCCGCCGGCGCTGGTGCTGCTGGACCTCGGGCTGCCGGGCGATGACGGTTTCTCGATCGCGCGCCGCTTGCGCGAGCACTGGCGCTGCGGCCTGATCATCGTCAGCGGTCACGCCGACGCGGTCGACAAGGTGGTCGGCCTCGAGGTCGGCGCCGACGACTACGTGACCAAGCCGTTCGATCTGCGCGAGTTGCTGGCGCGCGTGAAGGCGGTGCTGCGTCGCCTGTCGCCGGACCCGGCGTCCAACGGGGCGCCCGGCGGCGCCGCACGCCAGGCGCTGCAGTTCGCCGGCTGGTCGCTCGACACCGCTGCGCGCCGACTCACCGACCCCGACGGCCGCGAGGTGCCGCTGACCGGCGGCGAGTTCGAGCTGCTGCACGTGCTGGCTCGCCACGCGGGGCGTGTGCTGTCGCGCGACTTTCTGCTCGAGCAGACGCGCGGGCGCGAGGCGGGGCCGTTCGATCGCACGATCGACGTGCAGATCGGCCGCCTGCGTCGCAAGATCGAGCCCGATGCCGCGGAGCCGCAGATCATCAAGTCGGTCCGCGGCGCCGGCTACTTGTTCGTCCCGCCGGTGAGCGGCACCCCCTGAGATGGGCGAGGCCTCCGATGCGGCGTCCGCGCCGTCAGGCGACGCCCCGGCGATCTTCCGCGCGCTGTTTGCCAACTATCCGGACGCGCTGATCGTCGCCGACGCGCGCGGCACGATCGTGCTGGCCAATCCCGCGGCAGCGCGCCTGCTGCGCTACCGGGCGGACGCGCTCGTCGGGCTGCATGTCGAAGCCCTGGTCCCCGACGCCATCCGCCCGCGCCATGCCACCTACCGCGAAGCCTATGCGCGCGACCCGCGACCACGCCCGATGGGCGCGCAGCGCCTGGCCGCGCGACGCGGCGACGGCACCGAGGTGGAGGTCGAGATCGCGCTCAGCCCGCTGCATGGCGAAGGCCGCACGCTGGTGGTTGCCGCCATCCGCGACATCAGCGAGTACATGCGAATCCAGCAGGCCGTGCGGCGCTCGCGCTACAGCGAGTTCGTGGCACAGCTCGGCCGCGCCGCGGTCGATGCGCGCGATCCGCAGGTGCTGTTCGAGCGCCTGCCGGCGCTGGTCGCCGATGCGCTGCACGTCGACGTCGTGCGCGTCTTCCTGCTCGAGCCGAATCGGCTCGAATTCCGGGTGGCGGCCGGTGTCGGCGCGGTGCCCGGCGAAGCGGTGGGCGCGCGCGTGCCGAACCGACCGGAGACGCCCGCGGGCTTCGTGATCCAGCACGGGCAGCCGGTGATCGTCGAGAACTACGCGACCGAACGCCGCTTCGCCGTGCCGCAGGCTTATCTCGACCTCGGGCTCACCAGTGCGATGGCGGTGCCGCTGTCGGACCGCGGCCGGCCGATCGGCGCGTTGTCGGTGCGCTCGCGCCAGGCCAAACATTTCGGCCCCGACGAGCAGCGCTTCCTCGAGTCGCTGGCCAACCTGCTCGCCGCCAGCGTGCAGCGCGCCGACACCGAAGAGGCCCTCAACCACGCCCAGCGGCTGGAGAGCGTCGGGCAGCTCACCGGCGGCATCGCGCACGACTTCAACAACCTGCTCACGGTGATCCAGGGCAACCTGCAGATGCTGCAGGAGCTGCCGCGCCTGGCCGGCGACGAGCAGGGACAGCAGCTGGTCAGCGCGGCCGCACGCGCCGCGCGTCGCGGTGCCGAGCTGACGGGCAAGCTGCTCGCCTTCTCGCGCCGGCAGGTGCTGCAACCCAGCCCGGTGGACATCGGGCAGCTGTGCCATTCGCTGGCGGACATGCTGCGCCGCACGCTCGACCAGCGCATCGTGATCGGCGTCGAGACGGCCGAGCGCTGCCCGCCGGTGCTGGCCGACATCGGCCAACTCGAGTCCGCGCTGCTGAACATCGCCATCAACGCGCGCGACGCGATGCCCGACGGCGGCACGCTGCGCTTCACGGCCCGGGCCGGCACCGAGCCGGCGCCAGCGGTACGCGGCGGGCTGCGGGGAGGCCCCCCAGCGGAAGCCTACGTCGCGATCGCCGTGTCCGACAGCGGTTCGGGCATGTCCGACGAGGTGCGAGAGCGGGCGTTCGAGCCGTTCTTCACCACCAAGCCGTCGGGCCGCGGCACGGGCCTTGGGTTGAGCACGGTGTACGGCTTCGTCAAGCAGTCGAACGGCGCCATCACGATCGACAGCGCGCTGGGCATCGGCACGACGGTGACCTTGTACCTGCCGATCGTGCGCCAGCCCGCCGTCGGCCGAGCGGGCGACGACGCTGCCGACGGCGGCGCGGCACTCGCCGGGTTGCGCATGCTGATGGTGGAGGACGAGCCTTCGGTCGCCGCCGTGGCGCAGGGGTTCCTCGAGCGCGCGCGTTGCCGAGTCACCGGCGTCGCCAATGGCGAGCAAGCGCTGCGGCTGCTGGAGTCCGACGCCGGGTTCGATCTGCTGCTGAGCGACGTCGGGCTCGGTGCCGGCATCAGCGGCACCGCACTGGCGCAGGCAGCGCAACGCCTGAGGCCGGCGATGCCGGTGCTGCTGATGTCGGGTTACGCCACCGATTGGCCCGGCGCGTCGGCGGCGGCGCCCTCGTGGCAGCTGTTGCGCAAGCCCTTCACCCGCGAGCAGCTGCTGGCCGCGATCGCCCGCGCGACGGCGCGCTGAGGCCGGCGCTACTGCAGGGTCGGCGCCAGGCTGCGCTGCACGTAGGCCGTCAGCGCCTCGACATCGGGAATCTGCAGGTCGCGGCGGCGCCGCTCGGCGAATGCGATCAGCTTGTCGCGCGCCAGCTTCGACAGCGACCGGCTCACCGTCTCGAGCGTCAGCCCGAGGTAGTTGCCGATTTCGGCACGGCTCAGCGGCAGCGTGATCTGATCGTTGCGCAGGCCGCGCTCGTCGAGCGAATCCGCCCACAACCGCAGAAACTCGGCCACCCGCGCATCGGCCGGCAACGTGCACACCGACATCAGCGACTCGCGCTCGCGCGAAATCTGACGGCTCATCTCGCCGTGCAGCAGTCCGATCAGCGCCGGCTGCGTGGCGCAGGCATCGAGCAACGCCTGGTAGCGCACGACCCAGACCTCGCCAGTGTCCATCGCCACCGTGCTGCAGGTGTATTGCCCGGTCGCGATGCCGTCGAATCCGAGCCAGTCGCCGCGAAACTTCAGGCCCACCATCTGCTCGCGGCCGTCGCCGGCCAGGCTGAAGATCTTGGCGCAGCCGGAGTTGAGCACGTACAGGTTCTCGAAGCGCTGGCCGGCGTGGCAGATCGTGTCGCCCTCGTGCACCACATGGCGCGACGGGGCCAGCGAACGCGCGATCAGCTGCATCGCGTCGCCGATGCGGCGCGTGGTCGCCCGCGAGCGGTTGGCCGCCGCCGGCGCGGCCGGTGGTGGGACCGCGCGGAGGGTCGGGCTGGTCGAGTACGAGGAGGCGCTGCCGCTGAACATGGTGAGAACCCCGGATTCGTGGTCACGTGACCGATGGCGCGAATGCTGGGCGACTCACCACAACCCGCGCTGAATCGACGGCGTCATTTGGTCGCAGTGCGTGAACGCCGCGTAAGCGGCGCGTGACAGCGGCCCTCGATGCCCGCCAGCAGGCCACCGCTTGACCGCGATCAAAGTCCGCGCTACCCGCGTCGCTAGCCTTGCATCCTCGGGGGCTGCGGCGTCTTGCCGCGGTGGGTGGATTGGCAATCTGTGGATGCCGGCTGACGTGGTGAGATTCGAGCAGGTGTCGAGCCAGGCGGCGCACAAGCTGCTGGCCACCGCGCGCGCCCTCGGCCAAGCCGAACGCGCGGGCCACCGCGACCAGTCGCTGCGCGGCAAGAACCTGGCCCTGCTGACGCCATCGCCGGGCCCTGCCGCCACGCTGTTCGTCTCGGCAGTGGAGCAGCTCGGCGCCAAGGCATCCAGGGTCGGCGAGGACCTGCTCGCGGTAAATGACCCGCACGAGCTGCAGCGCCTCGCGCACGTGCTCGATCGCCTGTACGACGCGGTGGAATGCCAGGGCGTGTCGCCGGGCACCGTGCAGCGCCTGAGCGACCTGGCCACGGTGCCGGTGTTCGACGGCATCGCCAGCGACACGAACCCGACCGCGCCGCTGGCCGACCAGCTCGAAGACTGCGGCAGCCACGCCGACGCGCGTCGCTGGGTCCTGCAGGCCGCGCTGCTGCTGACGATCGTCTAGCGTCGTCGCGGCGCGCTCAAGCGCACAACTCGGCGACACGCTGCCACAGGCCGTGGCCCAGTGCCCAGCCCGAGGTGGCCACGAGACCGAGGCCCGCCAGGCGGATCGCCCAGCGCGGCGACCCCGCGCTCTCGCCCCGGAACCAGCGACGCAATACCAGCGGCAACACCGCCAGCCCGCTCGACGACGTCAGCGCGAACGCGGCCATCGCTGTGGCGCCGCCGACCGGCCCATCGGCCAGCGCCGCCATCACCAACGCCGACTGCAGCAAGCCGCACGGCAGCACGAACCACGACAAGCCGACCGCGCCGCTGCGCATGGGGCCATGGACGAAGGCCACCGCGGCAGGCGCTCGCGGCTGCGCCGCACCGATCTGATCGAGCCAGGCGGGCTGTCTGGCCTTCAGCAGCAGCCACAGGCCCAGCGCGAGCGCCGCCGCGTGAAAGACCGTCCACAGCGCGCGCAACGGCGGCGCGCTGGCCGCCAACTGCCCGATCGACGACACAACCCAGGCGGCCAGGGCGCCAGCGCCGGCGTAGCCGACCAGGCGACCACCGAGGAACGCGGCCGAGCCCGCCACCGGCCGTGCCGGCGAGCATCGGCGGACCGCGAGGCCGCAGGCGGCGCTGCACATCGCGGTGCAGTGCGGCGCCCCGGCCAGCCCCATCAGCGCGGCAGCGGCGATCAGCGCGACATCCACGGCTGCAGGCTCAGTGCGCCTCGCCGCGGGCGAGGTACTCGGTGACGGCGCTCGACAGGGCGATCACGCCCCAGAACAGCAGGAAGGCCAGCGAGTAGATCGCAATGCGGCTCCACTGGATCGCGTCGCCCCACGGCCACTGCACGGCACCGGGGTCGACCATCGCGAACACCAGCATCTCCAGTACGCCGGCCATCACGAACGACGGCCACAGGATCAACAACGCGCGCGCGCGCAGCGGCCGCTGGGGCGGCTCAACGGCGCGGTGCGGCGACATGGTTGCGCGCCTGCATCGCAGGCGTCATGGTCTCGGCGCTCGGCGCGCTGGCGCTGTCGCGCACCGGCTGGTCGGCATCGTGCAGCGCCAGGGCCAGCGTGGCGAAGCTCGCCACCACCACCAGCGTCGGACCGCCGATCACCAGCCACATTGCCGGCACGCGCCACCACGGTCGCTCCTGTGCGGGGTCGCTCACGGCTTGGTCTCCTCTTGTGCGGGTCAACGCGGCACGATGAAGGTGGACTTCTCGGTCACCTGCACCGCGGGATCGTCGACGTTTCGGATCTGGAACTGGATCGGATGCACGCCGGGCCCGGCGCTGCGCGCGGTCTCCGGCGGCACCCGGGCCGCGATGGTCACCCAGCGCGCCTGCGCGGGCTGCAACTCCACCGCGTCCGCCGCCGGCAGCTCGATGCCGGCCATTCCCTGCACCGCGATGCGGTAGCGCTGTGGTTGCTCGGTGGCGTTCATCAGCTGTACGCGGTAGACATTCTCGATCCGGCCCTCGTCCACCAGGCGGGCCAGCGACGCGCGGTCGCGCACGATGTCCACTTTCACCGGCGAGCGCCACGACAGGCTGACCAGAAACGCCGCCGAGATCAGGACGAGCACCCCGCCGTAGATCAGCACCCGCGGCCGCAGGATGCGGCGGAACATCTCACTTTGCGACAGGCCCTGCGCCACGCCGTTCTCGGTGGCGTAGCGGATCAGCCCGCGCGGGTACTTCATCTTGTCCATCACCCCGTCGCAGGCGTCGATGCACGCGGTGCAGGCGATGCATTCGTACTGCAGGCCGTTGCGGATGTCGATGCCGACCGGGCAGACGTGCACGCACAGCCCGCAGTCGATGCAGTGGCCCAGCTTGGCCGCCTTCAGGTCGGCGCTGCGCGCGCGCGGGCCGCGCGGGTCGCCGCGCGCCGCGTCGTAGCTGACGATCAGCGTGTCCTTGTCGAACATCGCGCTCTGGAAGCGCGCGTACGGGCACATGTACTTGCAGACCTGCTCGCGCAGGTAGCCGGCGTTGCCGTAGGTGGCCAGTGCGTAGAAATTGACCCAGAACCACTCCCACGGCCCGAACGACAGCGTGAAGGCCTCGGCCCACAGCGTGCGGATCGGCGTGAAGTAGCCGACGAAGGTGAAGCCGGTCCACCAGGCGATCGCGATCCACGCCGCGTGCTTGCCCGCCTTGCGTGCGATCTTCTCCGCCGTCCACGGCGAGCTGTCGAGCCGAATGCGCGCGCCGCGCTCGCCCTCGATGCGGTGCTCAACCCAGAGGAAGATCTCGGTGTAGACGGTCTGCGGGCAGGCGTAGCCACACCACAGGCGCCCGCCCACCGCGGTGAAGAAGAACAGCCCGTAGGCCGCCAGCACCAGCAAGCCCGTCAGGTAGATGAAATCCTGCGGGTACAGCACCAGGTCGAAGATGTAGAAGCGCCGCGCGGCCAGGTCGAACAGAACCGACGGCCGTCCGTTCCACGTCAACCACGGCAGACCGTAGAAGAGGATCTGCGTCAGCCACACCAGCGCCCAACGCCAGCGTGCGAACCATCCCTGCACCGAGCGCGGATAGATCTTTCGCTGCTTGGCGTACAGCGATACAGCAGTGTTGCCGCTCTCGATCGGGATGACGCGGTTCATCGGGCGCTACTGCGTGCCCGCCTTGGCGCCGGTGTTGGACAGGCTCCACACATACGCGGCCAGCACGTGGATCTGCTCGGGGCTGAGGCGCTCGCCATGGGCGGGCATCTGGTTGGTCTTGCCATTGTTGATCATCGCGATCACCGCGTCCTCGCCCCAGCCGTGCAACCACACCTTGTCGGTGAGATTGGGGGCACCGAGCGCCTGGTTGCCCTTGCCGTCTGGCCCGTGGCAGGCGGCGCAGGCGACGAACTTGGCCTTGCCCTGGCTGGCGGCGAAGGCGTCGTGCGGGCTGCCCGACAGGCTGAGCACGTAGTTGGCGACGTTGCGCACGTCCTGTGCGCTGCCCACCGCCGCGGCCATCGGCGGCATCGCGCCGATGCGGCCCTTGGTGATCGTCTCCTCGATCTTGTCGGGCGTGCCGCCCCACAGCCAATCGTTGTCGGTCAAATTGGGGAAGCCCTTGCTGCCGCGCGCGTCGGCGCCGTGGCAGGCGGCGCAGTTGTTGGCGAACAGGCGTTCGCCGAGCGCCATGGCCTTGGGGTCGCGCGCCAGCTGCTGCGCCGGCGTGCTGGCGTAGGTGGCGAACAGCGGCGCCACCTTGGCCTGCGCGGCCGCGCGCTCGCGCTCGTACTGCGACAGGCTGCTCCACCGCAGCGTGCCGGCGTTGCTGCCGAGGCCCGGGTACAGCGCCAGGTAGATGCCGGCGAACACCACGGTGATCACGAACAGCCACAGCCACCAGCGCGGCAGCGGGTTGTTCAGCTCGCGCAGGTCCTCGTCCCAGACGTGTCCGGTGGTGTTGTCGCCGGCCATCACGCGCCGGCGCGCAGCAACGATCAGCAGCGCCAGGCAGGCGACCAGGCCGACGATGGTGGTGATCGCGACGTACAGCGACCAGCCGTTGTTGACGAAGTCGCTCACGGCCGCTCCTTCGTGATGCGCTCGGCTTCGAGCGCTTCACCTTCGAACGGCAGGCGGGCCGCCGCGTCATGGTCAGCGCGGGCACGCGGGCGCCACGTCCACACCATCAGCGCGACGAACAGCAGCAGGCTCACCACGGTGGTGGCGCTGCGCAGGTCATTGATGTCCATGCCGATGCTCCCTCGAGTTCACTTCACGTGACGGCCGAGCGACTGCAGGTACGCGACGATCGCGTCCAACTCGGTCTTGCCCTTCACCGCCTCGGCCGCGCCGGCGATGTCGGCGTCGGTGTACGGCACGCCGACATGGCGCAGCGCGCGCATGCGCGGTGCCACGCTGTCAGGGTCGACCGCCGCGCGGTCGAGCCAGGTGTAGGCGGGCATGTTCGATTCCGGCACCAGGTCGCGCGGCGACGCCAGGTGCAGCCGTTGCCAGTCGTCGCTGTACTTGCCGCCGACGCGGGCCAGATCGGGCCCGGTGCGCTTGCTGCCCCACTGGAACGGATGGTCGTACACCGACTCGCCGGCCACCGAATAGTGCCCGTAGCGCAGCGTCTCGGCGTGCAGCGGCCGGACCATCTGCGAGTGGCAGTTGTAGCAACCCTCGCGGATGTAGACGTCGCGGCCGACCAGCTCCAGCGCGGTGTAGGGCTTGAGCCCAGGCACCGGCTCGGTCGTGGAGCGCTGGAAGAACAGCGGCACGATCTCCACCAGGCCACCGATTGCCACCGCGATCAGGATCAGCACGATCATCAGGAAGTTGCTGGTCTCGATGCGCTCGTGGCCACCGGGCGCCTGCACGTGTTGTGCGTTCGACATGTCGTGGGCTCCTCAGGCGTGCGCCAGCTGCGGAATCGGCGACGGCCTGGCGGCGCCGTTCCTGATCGTCATCACGACGTTCCACGCCATCACGCCCATGCCGATCAGGTACAGCAGGCCACCTGCGAGGCGGATCATGTAGAAGGGGAATGTCGCCTTCACGCTTTCGACGAAGGTGTAGACCAGCGTGCCGTCGGGATTGAGGGCGCGCCACATCAGGCCCTGCATCACGCCGGCGATCCACATCGCGGCGATGTACAACACGATGCCCAGCGTCGAGATCCAGAAGTGCAGGTTGATCGCGCTCACGCTGTACATCGTGGTGCGGCCGAACATGCGCGGGATCAGGTAGTACAGCGAGCCCATCGAGATCAGGCCCACCCAGCCGAGCGCTCCGCTGTGCACGTGGCCGATCGTCCAGTCGGTGTAGTGCGACAGCGCGTTGACCGTCTTGATCGACATCATCGGCCCTTCGAAGGTCGACATGCCGTAGAACGACAGCGCCACGATCAGGAATTTGAGGATCGGGTCGTCGCGCAGCTTATGCCACGCGCCCGACAGCGTCATGATGCCGTTGATCATCCCGCCCCAGCTCGGCGCCAGCAGCACCAGCGAGAAGATCATGCCGACCGACTGCGCCCAGTCGGGCAGCGCCGTGTAGTGCAGGTGGTGCGGCCCGGCCCACATGTAGGTGAAGATCAGGGCCCAGAAGTGCACGATCGACAGCCGGTACGAGTACACCGGTCGCCCGGCCTGCTTGGGGATGAAGTAGTACATCATGCCGAGGAAGCCGGCGGTCAGGAAGAAGCCGACCGCGTTGTGGCCGTACCACCACTGCACCATCGCGTCCTGGACCCCCGCGTAGGCCGAGTAGGACTTCCACGGCGTCACCGGCAGCTCGAGGCTGTTGACGATGTGCAGGACGGCGATGGTCAGGATGAACGCCGCGAAGAACCAGTTCGCGACGTAGATGTGGCGGACGCGGCGCCGTGCGATGGTGCCGAGGAAGACGATCGCGTAGGAGACCCAGACCGCCGCGATCAGGATGTCGATCGGCCACTCGAGCTCGGCGTACTCCTTGGTGGTGGTGATGCCGAGCGGCAGGGTGACCGCGGCGGCGACGATGACCGCCTGCCATCCCCAGAAGGAGAACTCGGCGAGCCGGCCGGCGAACAGGCGCGCCTGGCAGGTGCGCTGGACCACGTAGTAGGAGGTCGCGAAGAGGGCGCAGCCCCCGAAGGCGAAGATGACGGCGTTGGTGTGCAGGGCGCGGATCCGGCTGTAGGTCAGCCAGGGCTGATCGAAGCTCAGTCCCGGCCAGACCAGCTCCGCGGCAATGTAGATGCCGACCAGCATGCCCACGATCGCCCAGATCACCGACATGACGGCGAACTGGCGCACGACCCGCAGGTTGTACGTCTCTTCGGCTGGCGCCATGGTCCCCCCCGGAGAAGCCGGCACACCCTCCTCCACGTGGCGTTGGCGGTGGAGCGCGCGCATCCCGAGGGACGTTAGTCGGCTCCCGCGCGCGCTCCCGCCACCCTTCGGGGCGGTGAGGGCTCCCGCCTCTGCGGAGGGCGGTCACGCGTGGAGTAGATTGCCTCGCGCCCGACATGTCCGAACCCTCCCAGTCCTGCTTCCACTGCGGCCTGCCGGTCCCCGCCGGGACGCGCTGGCGCGCCGTGGTCGACGGCGTCGCGCGGCCCATGTGCTGTCCGGGGTGCGAGGCCGTGGCGCGCACCATCGTCGAGGCGGGGCTCGCCGGCTACTACCGCCACCGCACCGAGGCGGCGCCGACCGCGCGCGCGGCGTTGCCCGGGCTGTTGGCGGACCTCGCGGTCTGGGACCACCCGGCGATCCAGCGGGCGGTGGTGCGCGACGGCGGCGCGACCCGCGAGGCAGCGCTGCTGCTCGAGGACCTCAACTGCGCGGCCTGCGTCTGGCTGACCGAGCAGCACCTGCTCCGGCTGGGCGGCGTGCGCGAGGTCGCGGTCAACTTCGCCACCCGGCGCGCGACGGTGCGCTGGGACCCCACGAGGACCGGGCTCGCCGCCATCCTGGGCGCGATCGCCGCGATCGGCTTTCGCGCCCACCCCTACGACCCGCGGCGGGCGCTGGAGCTGCTCGAGGCGGGGCGCCGGGACCTCCTGCTGCGCTGGCTGGTGGCCGGCGCGCTCGGCATGCAGGTAATGATGCTGGCCTTCGCGCTCTACGCCGGCGACTGGTTCGGCATCGAGCCCGAGTTCGCGCGCCTGTTCCGGTGGGCGAGCCTGGTGGCGACGGTGCCGATCCTCGTCTTCTCGGCGCGGCCGTTCTTCACGGGCGCGTGGCGCGACCTCGCAGCGCGCCGCGTCGGCATGGACGTGCCGGTCGCCCTCGGTCTCGCATTGGCATTCCTCGGCAGCCTGCCGGCGACCGTCGCGGACCGCGGCGCCGTCTACTACGACTCGGTGGCGATGTTCGTCTTCCTGCTGCTCGGCGCGCGGCTGCTCGAGACCGTGGCGCGTGCGCGCGCGGCGCGCGAGCAGGAGGGGCTGGTGCGCGCGGCGCCGGCGACCGCCCGCCGGCTCGCCGCCGACGGCGCGGAGGAGCTCGTGCCGACGGTCGAGCTCGCGGTCGGCGAGCGCGTGCGCGTGCTGCCGGGCGAGGCGGTGCCCGCCGATGGCGTCGTCGTCGCGGGCGTGTCGAGCCACCCCGGCAAGTTCGGCTTCGTCGCGCTCCACAACCTCCTCCGCTTCGGCTATCGCGGCGAGATCTTCCCCGTGAACCGCGACGGCGCCGAGGTGCTGGGACGGAAGTGCCTGCGCGACGTGTCGGAGATCCCGCCCGGCCGCGCCGATCTCGTCTTCGTCTGCACGCCGAACGCCGCGAACGTGGCGCTGCTGCGCGCCTGCGCGAAGGTCGGCGTGCGCGCGGCCTTCGTCGCGAGCGCGGGCTACGGCGAGGCCGGGCCCGAAGGCCGCGCGCTCGAGCGCGAGCTGGTGGCGGTGGCGGACGAGCTCGGCATGCTGATCGCCGGGCCGAACGGGCAGGGCGTGATC
>DATIFD010000265.1:0-7215 GCA_035455385.1 Burkholderiaceae bacterium | reverse complement strand
TTCCGCTTCGCATCGATACGCAGGTTCTTCGCGCCCAAGATGCCGCGCACGCACGGCTGGGTGACGATCGCCGCCGCGCTGAAGGCGATGTGACGAACACCCGATGCAGGGAGAGCCCTGTTGGTGGAATCCCCTGCGGGCTTGTCCCTGTTGCTGCGGCGCGAACGCGTCTGGCGTTGCCGCGTGCGCTGCGAACAGAATCGGGCCCCTGCGAAGAAGGATGGGCCATCGTGTACGTGCCCGACATCAACGCGACACTGCCGCTTTGGAAGGAGCGCGGCCACCGGCTGGTGACCAGCCTGGCCGCGGTGTCGCCGCGGCTGATGCAGATGATCGGCGAGTTCGAGCGTGCGCTGCGCGGCACGCCGACAGCGGCTGCCGTGGCGCTGCAGGCGCGCATCCGCGCGGTGCGCCACAAGCAGGACCTGTGGCACCTGCGCTCGGACGTCTACTCCCTGGTCAAGCAGACGTACGACCGCTGGGAGGCGCAACTGCGCATCGACGAGCTCGACGACCTGTTCGACGCGACGTCGCATCCGCGGGTGCTGTCCTGACCGACGAGGAGCCGTGTTCATGCCCGGCGGTACGGTGGCGATGACGGCAACGCCGGCACAGTTGACGCTGCGCTCGCTGCGCGTGCGCGGCGTGCATGCGCCGCTGAAGCTGCCGCTGCAGACCAGCGGCGGCACAGTGCGCGTGGCGCCGCTGGCATTGATCGACCTGCTCACCGACGAAGGCGTGACCGGGCACGCCTACCTGTTCTGCTACACGCCGCTGGCCCTGAAGCCGGTGCTGCAGCTGCTGGAGAACCTGTCGGACTTTCTCAAGGGCGACGCGGTGGCGCCGCTGGCGATCGACGACAAGCTGCAGCGCACCTTTCGCCTGCTGGGGGCCACCGGCCTCACCGCGATGGCGATGGCCGGCATCGACATGGCCGCCTGGGACGCGCAGGCGCGCGCCGCTGGCTTGCCCCTGGCGCGGCTGCTCGGCGGCACGCTCAGGCGCGTGCCCGCCTACAACAGCCGCGGGCTGGGCATCATCGGTGCCGAGCGGGCGGCCGCCGAGGCGGTGCAGTTGCTGGTGCCTGGCTTCAACGCCGTCAAGGTGCGGCTCGGGTACCCCGACGCGCGCACCGACGTCGAGGTGGTGCGCGCGGTGCGGCGCGCCATCGGTGACCGGGTGCAGCTGATGAGCGACTACAACCAGTCGCTCAGCATCGCCGAGGCGCTGCGCCGCTGCGACGCGCTGCGCGGCGAAGGCCTGGCCTGGATCGAGGAGCCCACGCGCGCCGACGACCACGAGGGCCATGCGCGGATCCGTGCCAAGGCGAACGTGCCGATCCAGATCGGCGAGAACTGGTGGGGCCCGCACGACATGGCCAAGAGCCTGGCCGCTGGCGCCTGCGACCTCGGCATGCCCGACGCGATGAAGATCGGCGGCGTCACCGGTTGGCTGCGTGCCGCCGCGCTGGCCGAAGCGCACGGCCTGCCGCTGTCGAGCCACCTGTTCCCCGAGATCAGCGCACACCTGCTGGCCGTGTCGCCGACTGTGCACTGGCTCGAGTACGTCGACTGGGCCGAGCCGGTGCTGAAGACGCCGCTGCGCATCGAGAACGGCGAGGCGGTGATCGCCGATGCGCCGGGCAGTGGCATCGAGTGGGATGAGGAGGCGATTCCGCGTCTGCTGGCCTGAATGAGGGCTGAAGGCGAGCAGGGGCCGCCCGGGTGTCGGATCAGCACCGGCAGCAGTGGCATCCCCGATGCAGGGGAAACCCGCCCCGCGCCGACGGGTGCCCGGATTGACTTTTCGCGCCCCGAGGGCAGTATGTCGCGCGTTGCATAAGGAAACTTCTCACATTGTGGCTGCCTTCAGGGTCCTGCGACCTTGACGACAGGCCCAATCTGAGATCCGGCGTGCGCCGACTTCGGGGGACGGTGCTCGCTGAGCCGATTGCTGCGGTTTCCCCTTATTGGCTTCTTGTTGAGGGGAAAAGCAATGCGCAACCTGCGGACGTTTACGGTATTCGCCTCGTTGGCCGTCGGATCGGCCACTTCTGCTCTGGCAGGCGCCGGCGTCGTCACGACGACCGTGACGCCGCTGCAAGGCAACGTGACGTACTCCGCCCCGGCCAGCGGCAAGATCGCCGCGCTGAACACCTACGTCGGTTACACGGTCACCGTGGGGAGCGACCCGACCAACACCAACACGATCAACAACGTCTATTTCACCGGGACGACCGCCGCGACCGACCCCGCCGAACTGGCGACCTTCAGTTCATCGGTGGGGATCACGTGCACGCTCGACAGCACGCAGACCGCGGTGAACTGCCCGATCGGCCAGCTGCGTCCCGGGGACACGGTGTCGTTTGTCCTCTTCTTCAATGGACCGCTGCAGGTGATCAACAGCGTCGCCGATGCTGCGGGCTCGGATTCGTTGGGATTTTCGGGCACCACCTACTACGCCGAAGGGACCGGCGGCTTACAGTCGCCACCGCAGAACTCGACTGTGCCGTGGAGCACCTCGCCGGTACTGCTGGGAACCATAAACCCCGACAACGTCAAGTCGGGCGTACCGAAGAATGGCGCGACCTTGTTCACGGGGAACGGCGGAATCCCGACGTCGGGCAACAAGTCGGCGATGGTGTCGGTCGTGCCGACGGTGACCAACCTGCCCTACACGACCGCGGACCTGACGGTCACCCGCGAATTGGCCGCCTCTGCGGGTGATTGCCAGACGCAAGGGCACTTCGTGGAGTGCCCGACGTACACGGTGACGATTCCGGGGACGTTCTCGGCCTCCTCACCGTTGACCAACACGTATCGGATCGATTCGAGCAGTCTGAAGATGCCGGCGAACAAGATCCTCAACAGCGTGCTGATCAGCTACAGCGGCGACGGCGGCGCGACGTTCGCGCCGGTGGGCGCGTGCACGAACGGTGCCCCGAACACCAACGGCGTGCCCTGCATCCTGAGTAGCCAGTGCTACAAGAACAACGTGCAGCCTGCAGATCTGGCCGGCGACTGCGAATGGATCCTGATCAACACCAGGAATGGCCTGACGAAGTTCTATTGAGACACCGCGCTCACGATGAAACAGGGCGACAACGTCGCCCTGTCTGGCTTTGCGGGCTTCCTCAGCTGATTCAGGCTTGCTCGGCGAAGTCCCTTGCGAGTGCACGCGCCCGCTCCACGCCGACCACGTTGCCCTTGCCGACGTACAGCGCCAGCGCAGCGTCGAGCTGTCGACGGGCTTCCTCGGGCTGGCTTGCAAGCCACAGCACCGTGGCGTGCTCCAGCAACACGTCGGCGCGCAGGCTCGGTGTCTCGGCCTCGCGCAGCAGGTCGACCGCCTCGGCCGACAGCTGCAGTGCGTCGGCATGCTGGCCGCGTCGCGCCAGGATCGGCGCCCGTCCGGCGCGCCAGAGCGCCTGGATCAGCAGATCGTCGGCGCTGGTTGCTTCTTCTGCGGTCTTCGACCAGACGAGCGCCTCGTCGTCGCGACCCTGGTCGCGCAGGATGCGCGCCATGAACGCGGCCATCGACGACAGGTAGTAGCGCTCGCCCTTCTGGGCCAGGAACTCATAGTCGGCGCGAACCTCGCTCTCGGCACCGGCCAGGTCGCCGCCATGCAGCTCGACCATGGCCACGTCCATGCCGTTGGCTGCGGCCATGATGCCCTGGCCCAGTTCGCGCAGCACCGCGCGGGCATTCCGATACAGGTCGCGCGCGGCTGCCAGCTCGCCGTTCATGGCCCTCAGCTGCGCCAGCGAGCACCGGATCGAACTCTCGGCGATGCGGTCGGCGAGCCCTTCGGCCAGCAGGGCCTCGCACTGCTCGATGGCCTGCTGGACCGGTGTCGGTCCCAACACCGCGTTGCTTGCCATCACGCTGCCGATCTTGGTCACGAGCTGCGCATTCCCGGCCATCCGCGCGTACTGGGTCGATCGTGCGGCCGCCTCGGCGGCCAGTCCATAGCGGCCCGACAGCGAGTGAATGCCCATCACCAGGCGCCAAGCGTTTGCCAGCTGCTGATGGGCCTGCAGCGCCTCCAGTGGCGGCACCAGCTCGTCGATCACGCGAAGCGTCTCGCGGCCCCAGTCGGCCGACTGCTCGCCGCTGTAGAAGTCGATGATGAAGCCGATCACGCGACACGATGCCTGCAGCCGCACGTCGCCCCGCGCGAGTTCGAGTGCGTCGGCCAGCACGCTGCGCGCCTGTGCAAAGTTGCCCAGCCCGGTGAGCGCCTCGGCGTAGTCGGGCATCAGGGCCAGTCGATCGCGATCGTCCGCGGGGTACAGCGCGATCGCTCGCAGGAAAAGGTTCGTTGCGGCGTGGAGGTCGCCGCGCGCGAACACCCGCCGCGCCGATGACGACAGCCGGCGCCCCGCGTCACGCCCGAGGGCCACGCCCTGGTCGTCCAGCGGTCCGAGCTCCTTCAGGTATCCGTGTGCCTGTTCGAGGTGATAGCCGAGGATCTCCTCGAACTCCAGCGCGCGGTCGCGTTCGGCATTGATCTTGTCGGCCCAGCGCACGAAGGTGATGTGCAGCTGCGCGCGGGCCCGCTTGAGCAGGCCGTTGTAGACCGTGTCGCGCACGAGCTGGTGGTGGAAGCGGTAGCGCGCGCTGGCATCCACGGCGAGCGACAGGTGGACGAACTGCTTGCGCTGCAGCGTCGACAGGTGCTCGCCGAGCACCGGGCGCACGGCGTCGGGCGCGAGCGCCGACAACGCTTCCTGTGCGAACTCCAGTCCGATCACCGCCGCCGGCTCGACGGTCGCGCGCTCGGCGCGGCCGAGCTGGTCGAGCCGCGCCTCGAGCAAGGCGTGAATGGTGGGCGGTACCTCGAAGTCCGCCGCGGCCGAGCCACGGATCCAGCGTCCGTCGGCCTCGATGAGGGCACCACGGTCGATCAACATCGACAGCAGCTGCTCGACGTACAGCGGGTTGCCTTCAGCGGTCCGCACGATGCGCGCCATCACGTCCGACGGCAACCCCGTGCTGCCCAGCAGATTGCTCACCACCTGGGCCGCGGCCTCGTCGTCGAGCGGCTTCAGGACGAGCCGCAACGCGCCGGGCTGCTCGCCCCATTGCGCGCGCTCCTCCAGCAGGTCGTGCCGCGCGGTGGCCAGCAGCAGGATGGGGAAGCCGCTCGACGTCGACAGCACGTGCTCCAGCAGGTCGAGAAACGCCGGCTCGGCCCAGTGGATGTCGTCGACCAGCGCCACCACCGGGCTGCGGGCGGCCAGGATCTCCAGCACCTTGCGCGCTGCCCAGTTCACCTCGTGCAGCGGGTAGTTGGCCGGGCTCAGGCCGGTCGCGGCGGCCACGCGGTCGACGACGTCGCGGTCGCCGAGGAAGTCGAGCAACCTCGCCCGCGCCTGCTCGGGGCTGTCGTCGTCTCGGATGCCCGCGGCGCCCAGCATCACCCGCAACGGCCAGAACGTGATGCCGTCGCCGTACGGCAGGCAGCGGCCCCTGAGCACCGTGGCCCCGGCGGTGATGCGGGTGACCACCTCGTGCACCAGCCGCGACTTGCCGACCCCGGCGTCGCCGACCACCGTGACCATGCGGGTGCACGCGCCGTCGACTGCCTCGCGGTAGGCGCGCGCCACCGCCGCCAGCTCGGCGTCGCGGCCGACGATCGGCGTGTCGCTGCGGCGCCGGTTGCCGTCGATGCCGTGCGCGCTGACCAGCCGGTACGCGGCCACCCGCTGCGCCTTGCCCTTCAGCTCGAGCGGCTCGACCGGTTCGACCTCGACCGCGTCGCGCACCAGGCGGTAGGTCACGTCGCCCAGGTAGATCTGGTTTTCCGGCGCGGCCTGCTCCAGCCGGGCGGCCACGTTCACCGCGTCGCCGGTGGCGAGCTTCTGGTTGGCGCCCGGATCGTCGTTGGCCACCACCTCGCCGGTGTTGACGCCGGTGCGGTTGCCCAGCGTGACGCCGTAGCGGGCGCGCAGGTCGGCGTTGACCCGGGCGAGCGCTCCTTGCATCCCCACGGCGGCGCGCACCGCGCGCAGCGCGTCGTCCTCGTGCGCGCGCGGCAGGCCGAACACCGCCATGATGGCGTCGCCGATGTACTTCTCCACCTTGCCGCCGTGGCGCGCGATCTCGGCAGCCATCGCGTTGAAGTAGCGCTCCTTCACCTCGTGCAGCGCCTCGGCGTCGAGCGACTCGCCGAGCGCCGTCGAGCCTTTCAGGTCCGAGAACACGACGGTCACGGTCTTGCGCACCTCGTGCACCGGCAGCGGCGCGGGCGCGGCGGCCCCCAGCGGCGTGCCGCAGTAGCCGCACAGCCTGAACTTCGGCGGGTTCTCCTCGCCGCAACCGGGACATCGGATCATGTGTTGCGTGAGTCTAGGCGACTCACGGGGCGTGGCGCGATGGTGGGGCAGCGCGAGCCGGGGGTACACGGCGTTGGCACCACCGGCCGCGCCGCCCGATTGCGGGATGGCGGGGGCGGCCACGGTTTGCGGCTCGCGGTACCGGTACAGTGGATGCTTCGCAGCCGCCCTGACGCCGCCTCGTAGCCGTGTACGCCCTGGAGATCGTCGAACACGCCGTCGCCACGGCCACGGCCGCGCTGGCCCGCCCCGAGGGCCGGGTCGCGCTGGCGTCAGCCGGTTTGGCCGGTGCGCTGATCCTGGCCGGGTCGTTCGTCAAGACGATGATCCCGCTGCGCTGGCTCGGCCTGGGTAGCAACCTCGGATTCATCGTCTATGGCGCGCTGTATCCGCAGCTGCCGATGCTGGTGCTGCACAGCCTGCTGGTGCCGGTCAATCTATACCGGCTGATCGAGATGATCCGCCTCACGCGCCGGGTCAACGCCGCGGCGCAGGCCAAGGACACGTCGGGCCTGTGGCTGCGGCCGTACATGAAGCGGCGCAAGCTGAAGGCCGGCACGGTGCTGTTCCGCAAAGGCGACGAGGCCGACCACCTCTACATGCTGGCCTCCGGCCGCATTGAGCTGGTCGAGATCGGCACCGAGCTGCCGGCGGGACGCACTTTCGGCGAGATCGCCTTTTTCGCCCCCGACCGGCAGCGCACGGCCACCGCACGCTGCATCGAGGACAGCGAGGTGCTGGCGATCAACGAGAGCACGGTGCGCCAGCTCTACTACCAGAACCCCGACTTCGGCTTCCAGTTGATCGGGTTGGTCGCCGGCCGCCTGATCGCCGACAACCGGCGGCTCCAGGCCACCCTCGAGGCGCAGCGCGCG
>DATIFD010000264.1:0-2573 GCA_035455385.1 Burkholderiaceae bacterium | reverse complement strand
GAGCTCATCGATGGTCTCGCGCAGCACCCGCGCCACCGCGTGGCTGTCGAGTCGCCCGCGCTCGACCAGCAGGAGCGAGCCGGTCAGCGCCGAGCCCATGCCGTCGTGCATCTCGCGCATCAGGCGCTGTCGCTCCTCGGCCAGCGCGTGCTCGCGTTCGATCTCGCGCAGCCGCGCGTGGCTGGCCTCGAGCTCACGCGTGCGCTCGGCGAGCTGGCGGTCGAGCTCGCTCGCGCTGGCCTCGGCCGCGCTGAGCGAGCCGACGTAGCGGCGCAGCACCGTGTAGCCGAAGGCCACCATGATGATCAACGCCGAAAACGGCAGCAGGATTGGATCGTCGACCGGCAGCACGCCGTGCAGGCGCAGCGAGTCGTGCACGCCGAGCCCGCACTGGATCGTCAGTGCGGCGGCGATGGCCGCGGCCTCGCGCGTACGCACGCGCCACGCCAGTCGCAGCGTGGCCGCGACGACAGCCAGGGCCATCAGCGCCGGCAGGCGAAACACGGTCAGCGCGTACAGGTCGAACATCCACACGCGATCGACCCAGGCCAGAGAGAGCGTGATCAGCGAGGAGACGGTCGCATAGACCAGCAGCACGCGCTCGAACGGCGAGCCCGACGGGGCGCAGACCAACCGCCTGGCGAACAGGTAGTTCAGGGTCACCACCCAGGCCAGCGCGGCCGCGGTGGCGTTCCAGTACAGCCCGAAGGCGACGAAGGGCACCGGCGGGTAGTAGTAGAAGGGCTGCATGAACGCGGCCGAGGCCAGCATGCTCAGCGCCAGCATCAGGTAGTGCTTCTCGGCGCGCCGGCGCCACCAGACCGCCAGGCCAAACGCGGCCAGCGCGAGGTGCAGCACAGTGGCGATGCGCGGCAGCGTCTCGGCCAGGAAGAGGCGCTGTTGGTAGTGCTCGAGCACACTGCCGGCGAGCGGGCCGATTTCCACCGCGCCGAAACGCAGCGAGTCCATCGACGTGTTCAGCGCGAACACGATCTCGTTTTCGGCGTCGACGCGCAGCAGGTCGGATGGCACCACGAAGAGCAGCGGGCTGTTCCAGCGTGACGAGCGCTGCCAATGGCCATCGACAAGGCGCTGGCCACCGACCATTGCGAATACCTCGCCGCTGTCGGCGCGGGTGACATAGAGCGCGCTCGCCCCGTGGTGTTGCGGCTGCGCCCGCAAGCGCAGCCACACCAGGTACGAGCCGTGGCCCGGTGCGATCACCTCGGGTGGGTCGAGTGCGATCGGCAGCGTCACGCGCTGCCAGGGGCCTGTCGGGACGGGCTGTCGACCGTCGGCCGACTCGCCGCGCGCCAGCCGCACGACCTGCATCTGCGCCTGCGTGAGGCGCTGCACGTCGGCCTCCTGCGCGGGCGCGCCGGCCGCGCACAGCAGCCACCCGCTAATCGCGCAGCAGACCCATCTTGCGCGCCTCATACACCGCTTCGGTCTTCGAGTTGACCTGCAGTTTGCGATAGATGCGCTTCACGTAGGTCATCACAGTATGCGGCGACACCATGAGCAGGCCCGCGATCTCCTTGAGGTTGTAGCCCTTTGTCACCAGGTTCAGTACCTCGCGCTCGCGCTCGGACAGCACCGACGCCGCAGTCGCGGTGCCGGCTTCGGGCGGTTGCCCGCGCGGTGGTTGCAGCCGCGCCAGCACGCGGCGCGCGATCAGCGGGCTGATCGGGCTGGCGCCGGCGTGCAGCAGACGGATCTGCTCGCAGAAGTCCACCGGCAGCGAGTCCTTCAGCAGATAGCCGGTCGCACCGGCTTCGATTGACTCGATGACATGGCGCTCGTCGCCGAAGACGGTGATCACCATGATGTCGCAGTCGGGCAGGTGCTGCGCGGCGTGGCGGATGACCTCGAGACCCGGCCGGTCGGGCAGGTTCAGGTCGACCAGCAGCACGTCGGGGTGCTGCTCTGCCAGCACCTGCAGCGCACTCGTCGCGTCGGGCGCCGCGGCCATCAACCATAGATCGGGCGCGGCGCGGATGGACTGCGCGAGCGCGTCGCGCAGCTTGGCATCGTCCTCGACCATCACGACCGAGATGCCTTTCATGCAGGCAGTGTAGTCACGCGAGCCCCGGCGCACTACGGTCCGCGAGCCAGCGCCTGTCGCCTTTTCGAGGGACATTCATTTTTCATGGCCCGCCTATCGTCAAAGGCAGGACTCGCCCACTCACGCCCCAGACGCCCGGCGCTTTGCCAATGCGTCGAGGTGCAAGGGTGCGCCAGCGAGCAGTCGAATGCCAAGTCACCTGATGGAGGCCCCTATGGTTCGCGCAGGCATCCTCCCGACGTTTCAACCCATTCGCCACGAGGCGTGCCACTGCGCGCTGCTGCGGGCGTTCCTGGTTATCGCGATGCTGGCTTTGGGCGCTTGCGGGTCCGGTGGCGACGATCAAGGCGCCAGTCCCCCGGTGGCTTCCGGGCCTGGTCAGGAGATCACTGCCGCCGGAGGCACGGTGGAAACCGCCGATCACGCGGTCAAGCTGAACATTCCTGCCGGTGCGCTCGACGCACCCACCGCGATCGTCGTCAACCGCCTGGACCCCGGCGCTCCCCCC
>DATIFD010000263.1:0-3378 GCA_035455385.1 Burkholderiaceae bacterium | reverse complement strand
TGCATGCGAATTCCGTTTCCAGCGCGCACGTCACGGTCAGTGCGCGGCTGCTCGTTGCAAGCGGTCGTTGACGCCTTCCCAATCCGGCGTGTCGGGCGGCTGCTCGACCCAGATCAGCTTGACGCCCCGGTCATCGAAGGCTCGCAGCACCGCAAACAGCTCGCGCGCCACCGCCTGGGGATCGTCGGGCATCACCTGCACCAGCGGGTGACGCCGCGCCGCCGTGCGCGAATATACCGCCAGCCCCTGAATCGTCGCTGGCAGCACCTGCAGGGCGGCCTTCATCTCGGAGGAGCTCATCAGGCGCAGCGTCGCACGCGGCGCATAGTGGCTTTCGAGCGTGCCCGGCGCGCGCGGGCTCTCGGCATCGGCCTCGCGAAGCGGGGTGCCCAGCGCCTGCTCGAGCCGTTCGCGCGTGATCACGCCGGGACGCAGCAGCACCGGCGCCGCGCCCGAGCAATCGACGATCGCCGACTCGATACCGAGCTCGCACGGGCCTCCATCGAGGACCAGCAGGTCGGGGCCGAACTCGTCGCTGACGTGCGCGGCCGTGGTCGGGCTGACGCGACCGAAACGGTTGGCGCTCGGCGCGGCCAGGCCTTGCACGCCCAGCTGCGCGCAGCGTTCGAGCACGGCCCGGGCCACGGGATGCGCCGGGCTGCGAAGCGCCACGGTCGGCGCTCCTGCCGCGGCGGCGCCCGCGCGGCCCGGTGCGCGCCGCACGATCACCGTCACCGGCCCCGGCCAGAACGCGGCGATCAGGCGCTCGGCGGCGTCGCTCAGGCCGTCGGCAAAGGCGAGCGCCTCGTCGCGCCCGCGCACGTGAACGATCAGCGGATGATCCGCCGGCCGCCCCTTGGCGGCGAAGATCTTCGCCACCGCGTCGTCGTCATCCGCACGCGCGGCCAGCCCATAGACGGTTTCGGTCGGCAGCGCGACCAGACCACCGTCGGCCAGACGCTGCGCCGCCTGCTCGATGCCTTCGCCGCTGGCGCCGGACACGATCGCCATCCGGCGCCTCACCAGGGCGCGAGGCCGAGCCGTTGTGCGGCCTCGCGCGCCAGCGCGTCGGCCGCGTCGGCGCTGCCCGCGGTCAGGGTCAGGTGGCCCATTTTGCGCGCAGACCGTGCCTCGCGCTTGCCATACAGGTGCAGGTGCGCCCCGGGCAACGCAAGCACCGCGGGCCAGTCGGGTGCGCGGCCGTCGCGCCAGAGGTCGCCCAACAGGTTGAGCATCACGGCATCGGAGTGCACGCGCGGCTTCGGCAGCGGCAGGCCTGCCATCGCGCGCACCTGCCACTCGAACTGACTCGCGTCGCAGGCGTCGATCGTGCAGTGGCCCGAGTTGTGCGGCCGCGGCGCCATCTCGTTGGCATACAGCGCGCCCGCCCGGTCGACGAAGAACTCCACGCACAGCACGCCGACGTAGTCGAGCGCACGTGCGATCGTCTGCGCGGCGGAGTCGGCCGCCCGCCCCAGCGCCGGATCGAGCTGGGGTGCCGGCCACTGCGTGACCGCCAGGATGCCGTCGCGGTGCAGGTTGCGAAACGGCGGATAGCTGACCAGGTCGTCGGCGGCCGTGCGCGCCAGCACGACGCTGATCTCGAGCGCCAGCGGCAGCCGCTGCTCGAGTACGCAGCGCACGGCCCCGAGCTGCCGCCACGCAGCAGCCAGTTGCGCGCGGTCGTCGACGCTGCGCTGGCCTTTGCCGTCGTAGCCCAGTTGCGCGGTCTTCAAGATGCCGGGCAGCAGCGCGTCGGGCACCGCGGCCAGCGCCGCCTCGCCGTCGATCACCGTGTGCGGCGCGCAAGGCACGCCGCAGCGCCCGAACAAGGCCTTCTCGAGCGCGCGATCCTGGCAGACGGCCACGGCGGCCGCGCCCGGCGCCACCGGTCGATGATCGGCCAACCGGCGCAGCGCCTGCGCGGGCACGTTCTCGAACTCGGTGGTCACTGCGCTGGCCTCGCGCGCCAGCGCGTCGAGCGCTGCCGCATCGAGGTAGCCGGCCTGCAGATGGCGCTCGGCGACGCGGCCGGCGGGCGAATCGGGATCGGGGTCGAGCACGATGCAGCGGTAGCCGAGCCGCTGCGCGGCGTGCACGAACATGCGCCCGAGTTGCCCACCACCCAGCACGCCGAGCGTGGCGCCCGGCGCGATCACCGGCGGCAAGGTCACTTGAGCTCCTGCGTCATCGCCCGGGCCGCGGCGGTCTGTCCAGCGCGGTATTGCTCCAGGCGAACCCGCAACGCGGCATCCTGGTTGGCCAGCATGGCCACGGCGAACAAGGCGGCATTGGCCGCGCCCGCAGCACCGATGGCGAACGTGGCGACCGGCACGCCCTTGGGCATCTGGACGATCGAGTGCAGCGAATCGACGCCCTGCAGATGGCGGCTCGGCACCGGCACGCCGAGCACCGGCACCACGGTCTTGGCCGCCAGCATGCCGGGCAGGTGGGCAGCGCCACCGGCACCGGCGATGATCGCCTTCAGCCCGCGGCCGGCGGCCCCCGCCGCATAGGCGAACATGTCGTCGGGCATGCGGTGCGCCGAAACCACCCGGCATTCGTGCGGGATGCCGAACTCGGCGAGAATTGCGGCGGCGTGTTGCAGGGTCTCCCAGTCGCTGGACGATCCCATCAGCACGCCGACGACGGGAGAATCGGTGGACGACACGGTCTCTCGCACACAGCACTGAAAAGGGCTTGCATTGTAGGCGCCGCACCCCCACGTGACGGCGCGAGACGCGGGCCCACCCGCATCCGGCCATGATCGACATCACCATCCAAAACTTCGAAACCGAACTGCTCCAGGCGTCGACGCGCGCCCCGGTGCTGCTGGACATCTGGGCGCCGTGGTGTGGACCCTGCAAGGCGCTGAGCCCGGTACTGGAGAAGCTCGAACGCGACTACGGCGGCCGCTTCACGTTGGCCAAACTCAACAGCGACGAGCAGCCCGAGATCGCCGGCCAGTTGAGCCAGGCCTTCGGCGTGCGCTCGATCCCGTTCTGCGTGCTGTTCGACCAGGGGCAGCCGGTCGACGGCTTCGTCGGGGCACAGCCCGAGGCGCAGATCCGCCAGTTCCTCGATCGGCACGTGCCCAGCCACGAGGACGCGCAGGCCGACGCCAGCGCCGAAGAGGCGGAGGTGCTCGAGGCCGAAGGCGACACCGAGGCGGCCCTGGCCAAGCTGCAACAGGCGGTGGCGGTGGCCCCCGGCAACGACGCCGCGCGCTGCGACTACGTGAAGCTGCTGCTGGAGTTGAAGCGCGTGCAGCAGGCGCGGCTCGCCTTCGAGCCGATCGCCAGCAAGGGCGCGCTCGACGGCCGCATCGCGGCCCTGGGCCTGTGGCTGCAGGCCAGCGAAGCGGCGCCGGCGCTGCGC
>DATIFD010000262.1:0-2391 GCA_035455385.1 Burkholderiaceae bacterium | reverse complement strand
ACCCCACTCCCTGCCCCCGCGCCCCAAAGCCTGGACGGCCTAACCTGGGGGCACAACTCCGCCCACATGGCCGCTATCACCTGGCAATACCCGTTCCGGCTCTACATCCATGCCGACCAGCTATTAAGCCGGTAACACCCGTTCGGCTGCTTTGCAATGCTCTGCTGACTTTCGGCGACATATCGCCAGGGGCCGCTCATGGCCGTTCTCCGACGCCGATCTCGCGGCGTTGCTCCCGGACTGAGCTGCGAGCGTCGGGGAACGCGCCCGCGGCGCGCCACCACTAGCCCGAGCTTTTTCTGACGTCGTCATAATTATCTAAGCAACCCATTGGTTTGGCAGCGAGAATGGGTTTTGCGGTCGCCGTGCATGTTCCCATGTAATGATCTTGACTGTTATTGGAATATATGAATAATAGTTCCCATGTACGTGGAAATCGTCCCCAACCGCAACTCGCGCCCCGCCGTTTTGCTGCGTGAGGGCTGGCGTGAGGGCAGCAAGGTCAAGAAGCGCACCCTGGCCAACCTCACCGACTGGCCCGCGGCGCGCATCGAGGCCTTGCGGCGGGTGCTCAGGAACGAGCCGGTGGGCGCCGATGAGGCCGCCTTGGTCATCGAGCGCTCGCTGCCGCACGGTCATGTGGCCGCGGTGCTGGGCACGGCGCGCCGCTGCGGGGTCGACAAACTGCTCGCCGGCGCCCCCGCCGCGCTGCGCCCCGTGGTCCTGGCCCTGATTGTCGCGCGCGTGATCGAACCGGGCTCCAAGCTCGCCACCTGGCGCATGCTGCGCAGCGAGTCGGCGGCGCATTCGGCGGCGCAGGTGCTGGGCCTGGGCGAGATCGAACTCGATAGCGTGTATGAGGCGCTGGACTGGCTGGGCCAAGCCCAGCCGAGGATCGAAGGCGTACTCGCGCGCAAGCACCTCGCGAACGGGGTGCTGGTGCTCTACGACCTCAGCTCGGCCTGGGTCACGGGACACTGCTGTCCGCTGGCCGCCTTCGGCAAATCACGCGATGACAAGGGCAAGTACCCGCAGATCGTCTTCGGCCTGCTGTGCAGCGCCGAGGGCTGCCCGGTGGCGGTGGAGGTGTTTGCAGGCAACACGGGCGATCCGAGCACCGTGGCCGCGCAACTCGACAAGCTCAAGGCGCGCTTCGGGCTCACGCACGTGGTGTGGGTGGGCGATCGGGGCATGATCACGCAGGCGCGCATCGAGGAGTTGCTGCGCCCGGCCGGCATGAACTGGATCACGGCGCTGCGCTCCCCGGATATCGCCAAACTGGTCGAAGAACAGGGGCCGTGGCAGCTTTCCCTGTTCGACCAACGCGGCTTGATCGAGATCGCCAGCGAACACTTCCCGGGCGAGCGCCTGGTGGTGTGCCGCAATCCGGCCCTGGCGCAGCAGCGCTCAGACAAGCGCGAAGCGCTCCTGCAGGCCACGCAGAAGGACCTCGATGCCATTGTCGCGGCCACCGCGCGCGCACGCCGGCCCTTGCAGGGCAAGGACGCGATTGGGCTGCGGGTGGGGCGCGTGATCAACGCCCACAAGATGGCCAAGCATTTCGAGCTCACCATCACAGAAACCAGCTTCGCCTACGCGCGCAAGAGCGAACAGATCGAGGCCGAAGCCACACTCGACGGCCTTTATGTCATTCGCACCAACGTGCCGCAAGCGAAGCTCTCCGACGCCCAGGCGGTGTCTTCCTACAAGAGCCTTGCCCAAGTGGAGCGCGCCTTTCGTGCATTGAAGACCATCGATCTGCACGTACGCCCGATCTTCCACTGGAACGAAGCGCGCGTGCGCGCCCACGTGTTCCTGTGCCTGCTCGCCTACTACGTCGAATGGCAGATGCGCCAGGCGCTCAAGCCCATGCTCCATGACGACGAAGAACTCGAAGAGCAGCGCGAGAGCCGGGCCAACCCGGTGGCGCCCACGCCACGTTCCGAGCGCGCCAAGGCCAAGGCGCAGCACCATCGCACCGAGGACGATCTACCGGTGCACAGCTTGCGCACGTTGCTGCTCGATCTGGCCACCGTGACCCTCAACGTCACCTCCACCGCAATCAACCCGCAGGCCAAGATCAACGTGACAACCCGCCCCACGCCGCTGCAGGCCAAAGCCTTCGCGCTGCTCGGCGTCGATCCGGGGTGTTCCCAGTAGCGCCCCACCCAGTTTCAAAAACTTCCCACTGAATCATGGGGGTGGCTCGCGCGTCCCGGCAAAGTTCGGGCTAGCGCGGGGCGATGCCGTTGTCAATAAAAAAAGTTCTAGAAGGGGCCGAGAAGGTTTTCTAAACCGCGGCGATCGGCTGGAAAAGCGCGCCAGGCCTTGACTTTGGGTTGTACCGTGATACCTCTGGTTCTAACGATGCCTACGTCATGCTTGGTTTGG
>DATIFD010000261.1:0-2018 GCA_035455385.1 Burkholderiaceae bacterium | reverse complement strand
AACGTGGATGAAGTGGATTTGTTGAAGTGGTGATCGGTCGATGGCCGATGGCCGCAAAGCTGAGAGCTGACGGCTGATAGCTGAGAGCTAACAAAAAATGTTCTTCTTAGAGCACATCTGGGTGATTCCGCTGCTGCCGATCTTCAGCGCGGCGGTGATGTTCTTCTTCGGCCGCAAGCTGGACAAGAAAGCGGTGAACGCTTTCTGCGTCGGGGCGGTCGTGGTCGCCTTCGCGTGGTCCTGCCTGGCGGTGATGCAGTACACGCAAACCTGGCAGCCGGCGCACAACAACGGGCCGTACCAGACCATCCTTTACACCTGGCTCGGCACCGGCGACGCGCAGCATCCGATCGCCATGCCCGGCGCTCATGCGCCACTGAATTTCAACGCCGACTTCGGCTTCCTGCTCGACCCGCTCTCCGCCATCTGGCTGCTGTTCGTGACCGGCGTGGGCATGCTGATCCACATTTACTCGATCGGCTACATGGGGCACGAGGGCGGCTACTACCGCTTCTTCGGCTATCTGAACTTGTTCATGTTCTCCATGCTCACGCTCGTCCTGGGGAACAACTACACGCTGCTGTTTGTCGGGTGGGAAGGCGTAGGCTTGTGCTCCTACCTGCTGATCGGGTTCTACTTCAAGCGCCATTCCGCCTCGACCGCCGCCAACAAGGCATTCATCGTCAACCGCATCGGTGACGCCGGGTTCCTGATGGGCATGATGACCATCGCCTGGTACTTCGGCTCGGTGCGCTTCACCGACATCACGCACACCTTGAACACGACTCACTTCGCGGTCGGTGACCCGGTCATCACCTTCGCGACCCTGATGCTGTTCATCGGCGCCTGCGGCAAGAGCGCGCAGCTGCCTCTTTATGTCTGGCTGCCCGACGCCATGGAAGGCCCGACGCCAGTTTCCGCGCTCATCCATGCGGCCACCATGGTGACCGCGGGCGTGTACATGGTGGCGCGCTCGAATGCGCTGTTCATGCTGGCGCCGACCAGCATGAAGACCGTCGCCATCATCGGCGCGATGACCGCAATCTTCGCCGCCTCGATTGGCCTGGTGCAGAACGACATCAAGCGCGTGCTCGCCTACTCGACCGTTTCGCAGCTCGGCTACATGTTCCTGGCGCTGGGCGTGGGCGCATTCGCCGCCGGCGTCTTCCACGTGTTCACGCACGCCTTCTTCAAGGCGCTGCTGTTCCTCGGCTCAGGCTCGGTGATCCACGCCATGAGCGGCGAGCAGGACATGCGCAACATGGGCGATTTGTCCAAGCGCATTCCTACTACATATCGAACCATGCTCATCGGAACGCTGGCGATTGCCGGCATTCCGCCGCTGGCCGGATTTTTCTCGAAAGACGAAATTCTGTGGCAGGCGTACTCATCGCATAACGGCGGCTTCCGGGTGCTGTGGGGCGTGGGCTTCGTCGCCGCGCTGATGACCGCGTTCTACATGTTCCGGCTGATTTACCTGACATTCTGGAGTCCAAGCCGGATGAGCCACGAGGTCGAGCATCACGTGCACGAGTCGCCGAAGTCGATGACCGTGCCGCTGATGGTGCTGGCGTTCTTCTCCATCACCGCCGGATTCCTTGGCGTTCCCAAGGCGTTGGGCGGCACCAATATTTTCGAGCGCTTCCTGGAGCCGGTGTTTGCCACCGAGGCAGTGACCGCTGAAGCCGGGCATGAACTTCCGGCGGTGAGCGAGCACGCCGAGCAAGCGGGCGCGAAGACGGCCGAGACCGCCACCACCGCTCCCAAGCCGCAGGAGAAGGAAGAGCACGGTGGCGCCATCGAGTACATCCTGATGGGCTTGTCGGTGGCGCTCGGAGTAATCGGATATTTCGGCGCCGGCTACTTCTACAAGAAGGCTGAGAAGGGGTACGTTGAGCCGATCCATGCGTTGGCTCCGCCGGCGTATCAACTGCTGCTCAACAAGTATTACGTCGACGAGTTGTACGACTACACCATCACCGGTCGCGAGAAGATCGGATCCGTTCGTCTCGGCGTAA
>DATIFD010000260.1:0-5735 GCA_035455385.1 Burkholderiaceae bacterium | reverse complement strand
GTCTGCCGTGGTGCACGAGATCCATACGCTCGGCGAGGACTTCAACGCGCTGCTGTCGGAGATCCAGTCGCGCGAGGCCGAGCTGGTCGCCAAGCACGAGGACCTGAAGACCGCCAACGAGTCGCTGTCGTACCTGGCCTTCCACGACTCGCTGACCGGCCTGCCCAACCGAGCCAGCTTCCTGCAGCACGCGACGCGTGCGGTCGCCACCGGCCGCGGCCAGGGCTCCAGCGCCGCGGTGCTGTACATCGACAGCGACAGCTTCAAGTCGATCAACGACACGCTGGGCCACGCCGCCGGCGACGACGTGCTGATCGAGACGGCGCGGCGCATTCGCGGGCTGCTGCGCGAGAGCGACGTCGTGGCCCGGCTTGGCGGCGACGAATTCGCGGTGCTGCTGGCGCCGATCCGCGGCGCGGAGGACGCCACGCGCATCGCCGACGAGATCGCCCGCGCGCTGCGCGCGCCGGTGACGAGCGCGCGCTTCGGCGCCATCGACACCAGCGCGAGCATCGGAGTGGCCGTCTTCCCGCGCCACGGCAACACGGCGCAGGCACTGCTGGTCGCTGCCGACGCCGCGATGTACCGTGCCAAGACCACCCAACCCGGTTCCTATTGCGTGTTCGACTCCGAGCTCGACACCGAGTCGGACGCGCACCTTGCCTGACGATCGGAGAAGTCCATGATCCACCGCATCGATGTGTTGCCCAGGCGTGCGTGGCTGGCGGCGTTGTGCTGCGTGGCCGTTGCCGCGGGTTGCGCAAGCGCGCCGTCGAAGGACGAGAAGATCGCCACGCTCAAGAAGGTCGGCTTCAGCCCCGTCGGCGACGATTGGGAGATCAGCCTCGGCGTCAAGCTGCTGTTCGACACCGACGTCGACGCGCTGTCGGACGAGGGGCGCGCCGCGATGGTGGATCTGTCGCGCACGCTGCACCAGCTCGGCATCGAGCGCATCCGCGTCGACGGACACACCGACAACGTCGGCAGCGAGAAGTACAACGCCGGCCTGTCGATGCGGCGCGCCGAGTCGGTCGCGCAGTACCTGCGCGGCATCGGCTGGCGCGACGACGCGATCCAGCGCCGCGGCTTCGGCCCCGATAAGCCGGTGGCCGACAACGCCACGCCGGCGGGCCGCGCGCAGAACCGCCGGGTGGTGATCGCGGTCCAGGTCGACTGAACGGCCCGCCGCCGGTCGCACCCGAGGGGCCGGCGGCGGCCGGCGCTCAGGCGACGCGAGGCGCGGCGGCGCCGGGCCGGGGCGTTGCCGGCATCGTGACGACCGGGCGCAGGTCGATCGCACGGCCGACCGTCAGGGCTTCGCGCAGGGCGGGCTCCAGCTCCAGCAACGGCGAGTCGGGCTCGACACCGTGCGCGTCGAGCAGCTTGGTGAAGAACGCGCGGCCGGCCGCGGTTGCGGCGATGTCGAACACCTCGGCGTCGCTGAAGCCCATGGCCGTCAGCGCCAGCACCGGCGTCGACGTGATGCGCGATGCATCGCGTGCGACCTCGCGCGCGAAGGCCACCATCGCCTGCTCGGCATCGGTCAGAGCGCCGCCGACCCGGCCGGCGGCGAGCGCGACGATGTCGTCGTCGGCGAGGAACTCGCGCAGCTTCTTGCCGTGCGCCAGCGCGCAGGCCGAATGGCGCAACTCGTGCGCGGCGGCGAATGTCACCAGCTCGAAGCGCCGCGGCGACATCGGCCGCCTGATCTCGGCCAGCAATTTGCCCCAGCGCGCCAGCACCTCGGGCCGATGCGAGAACACCTTGGCGTAGTTGGGCACGAAGCCCCAGGCCGCCTGCTGCCGCAGGTACATCGCGGTGACGACACCGTCGGCTTCGTCGGGGCTCAGCGTGCGGATGAAGGTCATGCTCGAAGCCCGGGTTGCCGGTAGTGGCTGATCTGGATCTCCTCGCCGAGGTCGGCGTAGTCGCCCGCCGCCCGCAGCGAGCGGAACTCGCGCCACAGGATGCGCCGGTAGCGCGCCGGCTCGCGCGCGCTCACGGTGCTCGGCAGCGGCTCGTAGGTGGTGTCGTACGACGGGTTGAGGAAGAACGGCACGGTGTAGCGGTCGCGGGCCGGGTTGGTGATCACGCGATGCAGCGCGGCGCGGTAGCGGTCGTTGGACCACACCTGGACGATGTCGCCGATGTTGACGACCAGCGCGCCGGCCAGCGGTTGCACCAGGTGCCAGCGGCCGTCGCGGCGCACTTCGAGGCCCGGCTGGTCGTCTTGCAGCAGCACGGTCAGCGCCCCGGAGTCGCTGTGCTCGCCGACGCCGAGCGCAGCGGGCGCTGCGCCGTCGTCGGTGCGGTGGGGCGGGTAGTGGTTCAGGCGCAAAAAGCTCGTGTGCGTGCGGTCGAAGCCGCGCGCGAGCGCGGCGAAGTCGGCCCCGAGGTTGGCCCCGATCACGGCCAGCAACCGCATCGCGAGCTGCTTGCAGTGGTCGTAGTACGCCTGCAGCGTGGGCTCGAAGCGCCCGCGCAAGTTACCGATGGGCCAGCGCGGCGCGAGCCGCTGGCCGTCGGCGGGACCGAGGTCGTAGATCTCCTTCCAGTCCTTTCGGTTCTTGGTCAGCTCGCGGTCGAAGTAACCCCAAGGGTTGTCGGCATCGCGCGCGATGGCCTGCTTGGCCGCGTGCGGCTGCGCGAAGAACTCGCGCGACACCTCGAACAGGCGGTCGATCAATGCCGGGTCGTGCCCGTGGCCGACGACCTGGAAGAACCCCCATTCACGGCATGCGCGATCGATCGCGGCGCGCGCTGCCGCGCCGTCGGCGCGGCCGATGTCGATCACGGGGACGCCCTCGACCGTGATGGGCGGGCTCATGGTCAAGCTGCCTTGCGCGGATGCACCCACTTGGGCAGCAGGCTGTACGGGTCGAGGTCGACACTGCGCTCCCAGGACACGCCGGCGGCATCGAGCCTTTGCTGCATCGCGCCGCTGCGCATCGCATCGAACAGCTCGGTGCAGCCGCCGACGAGCTGGCCGCCGATGAAGATCTGCGGGATCGTCGGCGAGCCGGTGCGCTCCTTGAGCACGGCGCGGATCTTGACGCCGAGGTCGTCGCGCTGCAGCGCCACCGAATCGAGATCGACGCTCTCGTAGGCGATGTTCAGGCGCCCGAACAGCTTGCGCACGGCCCAGCAGAACTCGCACCACTCGAGCGCGAACATCACCACCGGCTTGTCGCGCACGACGCGATCGACGGTCGACACCGCCTGCGGATCCAGCGACGGCGCGGCGTGCGGGGGCGGGGCTGATTGCGGGATCGCGACCGGCGCGGCCGGGGCCGGTGCGTCGAAGCGGTGGCCCGGCGTGGAGCGCGAGATGGCGAGTTCCTCGTCGTTCATCGTCTCGCCGACGTGCTCGAACAGCGGGGTGCTGAGATAGCGCTCGCCGGTGTCGGGCAGCATGCAGACGATGTTGGTGCCGGGCGCGCTGCGACTCGCCACCGCCAGCGCGGCCGCCAACGTGGCGCCGCTGGACGGCCCGACGAAGATGCCCTCCTGCGTGGCCAGCGCGCGCGACAGTCGAAGCGCGTCCTGGCCCGCGACCGGCACGACCTCGTCGATCAGTTGCTCGCGGACGGCGACCTCGGTCAGGCGCGAGACGAAGTCCGGGCTCCAGCCCTGCATCAGGTGGGGGCGGAAGTGCGGATGGCTCGCGGTGGGCCGGCCGTCGGCGTCGCGCGGCTGCGTGACGCCGCTGCCCAGCAGCGGCGAGTTGTCAGGCTCGGCAGCGACGACGCGGATGCCGCGGTCCGCGGCCTTGAGCCCGCGGGCGACGCCGAGCAACGTGCCGCCGGTGCCGAACCCGGAGACGAACGCGTGCAGCGGCTCGCCGTCGAAGTCGGTCAGGATCTCCTGGGCGGTGGTGCGCGTGTGCACCTCGGCGTTGGCATCGTTCTCGAACTGCCGGCACAGGTACCAGCCGTGCGCCTTGGCCAGTTCGATCGCCTTGTTGAGCATGCCGGTGCCCTTGTCGGCCGCCGGCGTCAGCACGACCTTCGCGCCCATGAAGCGCAGCAGCTTGCGTCGCTCGACGCTGAAGCTCTCGGCCATCGTGACGACCAGCGGATAGCCCTTCTGCGCGCACACCATCGCCAGGCCGATGCCGGTGTTGCCGCTGGTGGCCTCGATCACGGTCTGGCCCGGCTTGAGCTCGCCGCTGCGCTCGGCGGCCTCGATCACTGCGCGCGCCATGCGGTCCTTGACCGAGCCGAGCGGGTTGAACGATTCCAGCTTGACGTAGACGTTGACGCCGGGCGGCGCCAGCTTGTTGAGTCGCACCAGCGGCGTGTGGCCGATCGTGTCGAGGATGTGGTCGTAGCGTGCCATGAGAGCTCCTGTGTGCGCTGGATTCCATCACGTACCACGCAGTGCCGCGGCCCGACGTGACAGCGCAGCGCGTTACGGTTGTCATGCTGCGCGACGACCGAGGCCCGGCCGAGTGCAGCGGTGCGTTGCGTGGATCCAGGCGCACACATCTCGTGCTGAAAGGAATCCCCATGAGCCAACTCCAGAAGGGCGCCAACAACGGCGTCAACGTCGATGCCCTGCTGGGCGCCCGCGCGGCGCTGACGCAGACCCCGGAGGCCGCCCGCTTCACGTGGCGCGCCACCAGCGAATGGATGAACGGCACCCACAGCCGCGCCACCGTTGCAGGGTTCCACGGCCTCGGCGGCGAACAGACGCACCGCCAGACCTTCCGCTTCGACGTCGATCACCCGGAGATCTTCGCGTCCGAGGACAACGGCGCGACGCCGGTCGAGTACGTGCTCGTCGGCCTGGCCGGATGCCTGTCGGCGGGCATCGCCGCGGTGGCGCAGAACCGCAACATCCAGCTGCGCTCGGTGAAGGCCACGCTGGAAGGCGGCATGGACATCCAGGGCATCCTCGGCATCGACGAGAAGGTGCGCAACGGCTTCGACGGCATCAAGGTCCACTACGACATCGATGCCGATGCCACGGCCGAGCAGATCGCCGCGCTGGTGGCGCAGTCACAGAAGCGCTCGGCGGTGTTCGACGTCATCACCAACCCCACCGACGTGCACGTCACGGTGAGCAAGGTGTGATGCCGGCGCGGGCAGCGTCGCGCGCCGCCGCCGTCGATGTCGTCGTCGTCGGCGGCGGCCACTGCGGCCTGGCGATGAGCCAGGCCCTGTCGCGGCGCGCGGTCGACCACGTCGTGATCGAGCGCGGCGACGTGGGCCAGGCCTGGCGCACCGAGCGCTGGAATTCGCTGCGCCTGCTGACGCCCAACTGGATGACGCGGCTGCCTGGCCACGCCTACGACGGTGACGATGCCGACGGCTACATGGGTGCGGCCGACGTGGTGGCCTTTCTGTCCGGCTATGCCGACAAGTTCGCCGCACCGGTGCACACGCACACCACGGTGCTGCACGTCGCGCCCGCGCACGGCGGCTATCGCGTGGCCACCGACCGCGGCGACTGGCACTGTCGCGCCGTCGTGCTCGCGAGCGGGGCGTTCGGCCTGCCGGTCGTGCCGCGGGTGGCCGACGCCATCCCCGCCGGCGTGCAGCAGGTGACGGCGCAAGCCTATCGCCACCCCGGTCTGCTCGGCGACGGCGGCGTGCTCGTGGTCGGCGCGTCGGCCACCGGCGTGCAGCTGGCGCACGAGATCCACCACAGCGGGCGGCCGGTGACACTGGCGGTCGGCGAGCACGTTCGCCTGCCGCGCACCTACCGCGGGCGCGACGTGCAATGGTGGATGC
>DATIFD010000259.1:0-2625 GCA_035455385.1 Burkholderiaceae bacterium | reverse complement strand
ACCCGCGGCCGCGGCGCGCTCGAGCGCACGCTTGCGGCCGTGCACGCCGGTGAAGTGGATATCCTGGTCGGCACCCAGATGGTGACCAAGGGACACGACTTCCGCCGCATCACGCTGGTGGTCGCGGTCAACCCCGACAGCGCGCTCTTCAGCAGCGACTTCCGCGCCGCCGAGCGCCAGTTCGCGCTGCTGATGCAGGCCGCGGGCCGCGCCGGGCGCGACGCGGCGCACGCACTCGGCAGCGAGATGTGGGTGCAGACCTGGCATCCGCGCCACGCCCTGTTCGCCGCGCTGCGGGCGCACGACTACGCGATGTTCGCCCAGCAGCTGCTCGGCGAGCGCGAGGCCGCGGGCCTGCCGCCGTTCGCGCACCTGGCGCTGCTGCGCGCAGACGCACGCGACGTCGACGCGGCAGCGACGTTCCTGCGTCGCGCGGCCGAGCTCGCGGCTGCACTGCCCGATGCGGCGGGCGTGATCGTCTACCCGCCGGTGCCGCTGGCGGTGCCGCGCGTGGCCAACATCGAGCGCCTGCAGATGGTGGCCGAGTCGGCGTCGCGCGGCCGGCTGCAGCGCTTCCTCGCCGCGTGGCTGCCGCATCTGCATGCGCTGCGCGGCGAGGTCAAGGGGGTCGCCCGCTGGGCGATCGACGTCGACCCGCTCGCGATATGACCCACCCCCGAAGCGGCCAGGGCCTGCAAGGCACACCAGCGGACCGGCCAAGCCGGATCCGCGGCGCTCGCTTGGGAACACCGCTGCTGCGTCGCGCTCAGGCTTGCGCGCCGAACCACCACGCCAGCGACGTGAAGGTGACGAACGACAGCGCGGTCGACGTCATGATGATGCGCGCGATGCGGCCGTTGTCGGCGCCGAATCGCTCGGCCAGCATCGCGACGTTGGCCGCGCTGGGCAGCGCGGCGGTGAGCGTGATCGCCATCAGCTGCAGCTCGGTCAGCGGCGCGCCGGCGGCGCGCGCGCCGATCGCCACCGCGAACACCAGCGCCGGATGCAGCAGCAGCTTGGCCAGTGCGAGCGGCACGTAGCGCTTGCGCGCGGTGCGCGTGTGCGCGTGCTGGCCGGCGCGCCACAGCACCGCGCCGATCGTGAACAGCGCCACCGGCGAGGCGGCATCGGCGAGCATCTTGACCACGGCGTCCACCGGCCCGGCGGGCCGCCAGCCCAGCGCGCTGAGCGTGCCGCCGAGCGCGATCGCCCACGGCATCGGGTTGGCCAGCGCGCCGCGCAGCGACCTCACGGCGGCCGCGCGCACGCCACCGGCGGCGCCGCCCGCCTGCGCCAGCGCGAGGCACAGCGAGCTGGTGACGAACATGTCGATCAGGATGGTCGCGATCATCGGCCCGACGATGGCCGGGCCGAACAGCGCGGCCAGCAGTGGCACGCCCATGAAGCCGGTGTTCGGGAACGCGGTGACCAGCGCGCCGAACGACGCGTCCCTGAGCCCGATCACCTCGTCGAGCGAGAACGCGATCGCCACCAGCACCATCAGCAGCGCGCAACCGAGATAGATGACCAGCACCACCGGATTGAGCGCCTCGGCGATCGGCGTGTTCAGCCCGAAGCGGAACAGCATGCACGGCAGCGCGAAGTACAGGACGAACGCGTTGAGCCCGGGGATCGCCGACTCGGGCAGCACGTGACGCCAGCCGGCCACGTAGCCGGCCAGCACCAGCGCGAAGAACGGCACCGTGACCGCCAGGATCGCGGTCAGGCCGCTCATGCCGCCTTCGCGCCGGGCTGGCGGGGGTCGACCACGAAGCGCGCCGCCACGCCGACCGCGCTGTCGGGGTCCTCCGGCTTGTCGACCACCATCAGGCTGGCCTGCAGCGCGTCGGCGTCGAGCCGGCAGGCGACGTAGCCGCGCTGGTCCGAGCGCCCGTAGTGCAGGTGCGGGTTGTGCCGCAGCGCCTCGTCCACGCGCTCCTGAGGTGCGCCGCGGCTGGTGATCGAGGTGCCGCAGAACTCGGTGGCCACCACCGGCGAACGCGGATCGTCGTAGTCGACCTTCAGGTCGGCCACGTAATGCGCGTGCACGTCGCCGCCGAGCACCACGACGCCGGGCACGCGGCGCTCGGCCACCGTCTGCAGCAGGCGCTGGCGCGCCGGCGCATAGCCGTCCCAGCCGTCGGTCCAGTACACCGCGTCGCGCGGATCGGTCCAGGTGAAGCGCGCCATCAGCGTCTGCTGCGCCAGCAGGTTCCAGCGGCGCTGCGGATCCCAGCTCCGGGCGAGCCAGCGCTCCTGCGCCGCGCCGAGCAGCGTGCGCTGCGGATCGAGCAGCGCCGGGCATTCGCTCAGTCGCACGGTGTTGGAGCCGCCGCGCCCGGGCTTCGGGCACACCTGCGGGTCGCGGTACTGACGGTCGTCCACCGCGTGGAAGCATGCCAGCGCACCCCAGTCGGTGCGGCCGTAGATGCGCATGTCCGGTCCGACGGGCTTGTACGCCTTCGGAAACGGCATGTGCTCCCAGTAGGCGCGGTACGCCGCGGCGCGCTGCTCGCGAAAGTCCGGCTGCAGGCTCTGCCCTTGCAGTCCCGCGTAGTCGTTGTCGACCTCGTGGTCATCCCACACCAGCAGCCACGGCATCGCCGCGTGCGCGGCCTGCAGCGA
>DATIFD010000258.1:0-3039 GCA_035455385.1 Burkholderiaceae bacterium | reverse complement strand
GTTGCTTAGTTTGTCGCGTTCGATCAACGCATAGGCGCTGTGATTGTGGATGGATTCGAAGTTCTCGGCTTCGACCACATAGGCGTCGATCAGCGGCTCGGCGTTCATCGCGGCGGCGACGTCGCGCACGATGTCCTCGACGAATTTCGGGTTGTCGTAGGCGCGCTCGGTCACGAATTTCTCGTCCGGCCGCTTGAGGAGGCCGAAGAGCTCGCACGATGCCTGGTCCTCGACCTTGCGCACCAGATCCTCGATCCACAGGAAACCGTTGGTCTTTGCGGTGACGGTCACGTGCGAGCGCTGGTTGTGCGCGCCGTATTCGGAGATCTTCTTCGAGCACGGGCACAGGCTGGTCACCGGGACCAGCACCTTGGTGGTGTGCGTGTATTTTCCGTTCTCGATCTCGCCAATGAACGTGACTTCGTAATCGAGCAGGCTTTGCACGCCGGAGACGGGTGCCGCCTTGTTGACGAAGTAGGGGAAGGTCATTTCGATGTAGCCCGATTCGGCCTCGAGGCGTTCGACCATCTGGCGCAGCATGCCCTCGAAGTTTTCGACCGAAATCTCGCGCTCGCGCGTGTTGAGGATCTCGATGAAGCGCGACATGTGCGTGCCCTTGAAGTTGTGCGGCAGGAACACGTACATGTTGAAGGTGGCGATGGTGTGCTGGACGCCGTCGTTCTTGTCCGCGACCCGGATGGGATGGCGGATGCTCTTGATGCCGACCTTGTTGATGGCGATTTGCCGCGTGTCGGCCGAGCTTTGCACGTCGGGCATGCAAACGGCGTTGTCGCAAATCTGGTTCATGGCGGGCTCCTGTTGAAGATTGCAGTTTAGACTGAGTATAAACTGCCAGAATAGTTGAGTAAACTACTCAGGTAATAGGGTTATCCGCTGGCGCACGGCTCGCTCGATACCGGCCGCGTCGAGGCCGCATTCGGCCAGCATGGTCGGTGCATCGCCATGCTCAAGAAAAACGTCGGGCAGGCCCAGGTGCAAAACAGGCACGCGCAGGCCGAGTTCGGCCAGCGCTTCGGCCACCCCTGCGCCGGCGCCGCCAGCCACCGCGTTTTCTTCGAGCGTGACGATCAGGCGATGGCCTTGCGCCAGGTCGCGCAGCAGGTCGAGGTCGAGCGGCTTCACGAAGCGCATGTCGGCCACGCTGGCGTCGAGCGCTTCGGCAGCTGCGAGCGCGGGGGCGACCAGACTGCCGAAGGCGACCAGCGCCACGTCGCGGCCACTGCGGCGCAGCACGCCCTTGCCGATCTCGACCGGGTCGAGGCCGGGCTCGATCGCAGCGCCGCTGCCGCTGCCGCGCGGGTAGCGTACCGCCGACGGGCCGTGATGCAGGAATGCAGTCGTCAGCAGCCGCCGGCATTCGCTCTCGTCGGACGGGGCGGCGATCAGCATGTTGGGGATGCAGCGCAGGAACGAGAGGTCGAAGCTGCCGGCGTGCGTGGGGCCGTCGGCGCCGACCAGGCCGGCGCGGTCGATCGCCAGCATCACCGGCAGGTCCTGCAGGGCGATGTCGTGGATCAGCTGGTCGTAGGCGCGCTGCAGGAAGGTCGAGTAGATCGCCACCACCGGCTTCACGCCTTCGCAGGCGAGCCCCGCGGCGAAGGTCAGCGCATGCTGCTCGGCGATGCCGACGTCGAAATAGCGCTTGGGGAATTCCTGCGAGAAGCGAACCAGCCCGGACCCTTCGCGCATGGCCGGGGTGATGCCGACCAGCCGCGTGTCGGCGGCGGCCATGTCGCACAGCCATTCGCCGAACACCTGGGTATAGGTGGGTCGGCCGCCGGATTTATCGGCCACGCCTGCGGCGGGGTCGAAACGCGACACGCCGTGGTACAGGCAGGGGTTGGTCTCGGCAGGCGCATAGCCCTTGCCCTTTTTGGTCACGATGTGAAGGAACTGCGGCCCGGAGAGCTGCTTGATGTTGGAGAGCGTGTCGACCAGCACGTCGAGGTCGTGGCCGTCGATCGGACCGATGTAGTTGAAGCCGAATTCCTCGAACAGCGTGCCCGGGGTCACCATGCCCTTCATGTGTTCCTCGGCACGCTTGGCCAGTTCGCGAATCGGCGGCGCGACTGACAGCACCTTTTCGCCGGCGCGGCGGGCGGCGGCGTAGAACTTGCCCGACATCAGGCGTGCCAGGTAGTTGTTCAGCGCGCCGACGTTGGGCGAGATCGACATGTCGTTGTCGTTCAGCACCACCAGCAGCGGCAGGTCGGTCGCGCCTGCGTTGTTCAAGGCTTCGAAGGCCATGCCCGCGGTCATCGCGCCGTCACCGATGACGGCCACGGCGCGCTGGTCCGAGCCCAGTTGCTGGAAGGCCTCGGCCATGCCGAGCGCGGCCGAGATCGAGGTGCTGGAATGACCGGTGCCGAAGGCGTCGAACTCGCTCTCGGCGCGGCGCGGGAAGCCGGCGATGCCGCCGGCCTGGCGCAGGCCGGCCATTGCTTCACGACGGCCGGTGAGGATCTTGTGGGCGTAGCTCGGGTGGCCGACGTCCCAGACGATGCGGTCGCGCGGGGTGTCGAACACGTAGTGCAGCGCCAGGGTCAGTTCGACGGCGCCCAGGTTCGAGGCCAGATGGCCGCCGGTGTGGGCGACGGAATCCACCAGGAATGCGCGCAGTTCGGCTGCCAGTTTGGGCAGGTCGGCGGGCGCGAGCGCACGCAGGTCGGCGGGCGTGTGGATGGTGTCGAGCAAAGGTGTGGTCATCTCAGAACGTCCGCTCGACGACGAAGTCGGCCAGCTGGCGCAGCCGTGCAGCGGGCGCGCCGAGGTCGGTCAGTGCGGCGTGGGCGTCAGCGCGCAGTTCCAGCGCCAGTTCGCGCGCGCGCGCCGCGCCGAGCAGGCTGACGTAGGTCGGCTTGTTGTTCGCGGCGTCCTTGCCGGCGGTCTTGCCCAGCGTGGTGGTGGTCTCCTCCGCGTCGAGGATGTCATCCACGACCTGGAATGCAAGCCCCACGCACTTTGCGTAGTGGTCCAACCGCTCGTACCCCGGCGGGGGCAGATGACCGCAGCGGGCCC
>DATIFD010000257.1:0-5383 GCA_035455385.1 Burkholderiaceae bacterium | reverse complement strand
CGAGGCGAGCGTGCCGGCCGCACCCGCGAACTGGACCACCAGAACCCGCTTGCGCAGTTCGGCCAGGCGCTCCTGGTGGCGATCGAACATCGCCAGCCAGATCGCGGCCTTGTAGCCGAAGGTCACCGGCAGCGCCTGCTGCAGGTGGGTGCGGCCGGCCATCGGCGTGTCGCGGTGCTTCTTCGCCAGGTCGCCCAGGATCTTGCGCAACTCGCGGAGGTCGGCGTCGACGATGTCCAGAGCCGCGCGCACCTGCAGCACGTTGGCCGTGTCCATGATGTCCTGCGTCGTGGCGCCCCAGTGGACGTAGCGGCCCGCCTCACCGCATATCGCGACCAGCTGGTGCACCAGCGGCAGGATCGGGTACCCGACGATGTCGGTCTCGTGTCGCAGGTGGTCGAAGTCGATGCGGTCGAGGCGTGATTCGGCCGCGATGGCGTCGGCCGCTTCTCTTGGGATCACACCGCAGCGCGCTTCGGCGCGGGCCAGTGCGATCTCGGTCTCGATGTAGCGCTGAATCAGGGCACGGTCGGAGAAGACCTCGCGCATGCGCGGCGTGCCGAACGCGTCGCGGAAGAGGATGGAGTCGACGACGGTGCTGGCACCGGCGAGAGGGTGGGATGACATGGGCGACCTCGATGTGCCGACAGACACTGGCAATGTAGTCCGTTCGAACATCGCCGCCGCGCGTCGAGGCCCACTCGAGGACCAGCTGCGAGCTGGAGAATGGTCAACGCGTCAGCTGGCCGACGATCGTAGAGGGCGCGATATCGCCCACAGCGTCTCGATGAATCGCATGGCCGCGGGCGCCAACGTGCGGCCGCGCAGCGTCATCAGCAGGGTCGGGCTTGACCAGGGCGGCAAGTCCACCGGCAGCACGCGAAAGCGGCGCTCGGTGCGAATGAAGTGCAGCAGCGTATGCGGTACGCAGGTCACGTAGCCTCCCTGGACCAGCAGGCTCTCTCGCAGCGCCACCGTGCCGCTGATGACGATGCGCTTCGGCATCGGCAAGCCGGCCGCGGCAAAGGCGCTCGGGACGGGTGCATCGGGCATCACCTCGTTGCGCGACAGGATCCAGCGTTCGTCCATCAGGTCGGACAAGCGTACGCGTCGGCGGCCAACCAGCGGATGCCCGGGCCCGGCGACGACACGCAGCTGCTCGTGGTAGAGCGCTTGGCCGTCGATATCCGCCGGCAGCGGGGTGGTCAGCGGCCGAACGACTGCGATGTCGACCAAGCGCTGCGGCAGATAGTCACGAACCAACTCGGCCGCCTGCGCCGATTCGAGCACGAAGCTCATGCGTGGATGTCGATCCATCAGGTGCCGCACGGTGGCGGCCAACACGCCGGCTTGCTGCGTGTCGCCCCCGCCAACGCGCACTTCGCCGCTGTCGGGGTCGGACAGCCAGTCCAGCTCGACCAGCGCGTTGTGCAACTCGTCGACGACGGCTCGGGCGCGCCGGACCAGCGCCTCGCCGAACATCGTGGCCTCGACGCCGCGTCTCCCGCGCTCGAACAAGCGCACTCCCAGCACGTCCTCCAACTCCCGCATCGCCTTGGACACCGCGGGCTGCGACAAGTGCAAGGCGGCAGCGGCCCTTCGGATGCCGCCGGCTTGAGCCACGGCGATCAGCGTCTCGAGGTCGCGAAGGCGCACGCGGCGGCGCCGCTGCTCTGGGGTGCGTTCGGCCATGGCCCCTCCGAGGCGTGATCACGAAACGTGATCGTAAGATGACCAATCATCGCTTTTCTGCGATCGCTGCGCGAGATACCGTCGCAAACGAGTCGAACCTCACAGGGCGCCCAGTGAAGCTCACAGTCCCCCGTCGTCGCTTCCTGCTCTCGGCCTTGTCGCTTCCAGGCGTGTCGCTGACGGCCTCACTTGCCCAATCAGCGCCCGTACGGCCTCTTGCCGAGACACTGCAAGTGGTGGTCGGCTATCCACCGGGCGGCTCGGTGGACCTCGTCGCGCGGACGCTGGCCGAAAGGCTCGTCCCGCAGTACGCCGGCGTGGCGCTGGTCGAGAACAAGCCCGGCGCCGCGGGCCGCATGGCAGTCGAAGAGGTACGGCGCACGGCTCCCGACGGCCGAACCGTGCTGTTCACGCCAGCCTCGGTGGTCACGCTCTATCCCCATGTCTACCGCAAGCTCGCCTACGACCCCTTCTCCGATCTGGCGCCGGTCTCCCCGGTGTGCGCCAGTTGCTTCGCCCTCGCGGTGGGGCCGCGTGTACCCGAGGGCGTGGTCACGGTCGAAGCCTTTGCCCGGTGGTGCAAGGCCAATCCGACCGCGGCTCAGTGTGGCAACGCAGGCGCAGGATCGATGCCTCACCTCATGGCCGCGCTGATGGGCCGCGAACTCGACACTGAGTTCATGCATGTCCCATACCGCGGCGGCGCACTCGCCATGCAGGCCGTGGCTGCCGGCGACCTCGCGTGCGCCATCGGCACCGAATCCGCGGCGCGCGCACTGTACCTGGCGGGCAAGATCCGTGTACTGGCCACCAGCGGCGCCGAACGTTCCCCCTTCTTTGCCGCCGCGGCCACCTTCCGCGAGCAGGGCCTGCCTGCGCTGACGCAGCGCGAATGGTTCGGGATGTTGGCGCCGGCGCGTACGCCGGCCGCAAACGTCGATGCGCTTGCCGGCTTGTTGCGCGCGGTGGCGCGGGAGGCCAGCGTTCGCCTGACCTTGGAGAAGGCCGCGTTGCTGCCGGAAGTCACTTCGCCGGCGCAGATGGCGGCCGCCATGCGGCATGAGTACGAATTCTGGGGCCAGGTGGTGCGTGATTCCGGCTTCACGCCGGAAGCATGAGCACTTGAGGCCGCCGAATCAGAGCGTGGCCGCGCTCGAGCCGATTGCGCCGGCCAGACTCGACCACCGGCCCCTCGGAGTCTGCGGCGGACCCACTGTTCCCTTCTCTCACACCTGGAGGCGTTCCATGCTCAAGTCACTGATCGTCGCAGCGATGCTCGGCCCTGCGGCAAACCTTGCTTCTGCTCAGCAGGCCGCTCCCGTCGTGGTCCTGGTCAAGGTCCATGCGACGGCCGGCCGGGGTGATGAACTGCAGGGGCTCTACGTCAAGCGGCTGGAGTACCTTCGCAGTGCCGAACCCGATGCAACGTTTCGCGTGCATCGCAGCCTCAAGAACCCCGATACGTTCCTGTGGTACGAGGTCTACCCCTCTCAGGCGGCCTACGAAAACCACGTCAAGGTGGTCATGGCCAAGTTCAAGAAGGAAGCAGGACCCACGCCTGCCGGCATCATTGCCAAGCCCTCGGAGTCGGAGACGTTCACCGAGTTTGGGCGGTAGGTCTAACTCGGCTGATACGCCAGCCGCACGTAGATCGGCGCGAAGGCCTCGGCCTGCGTGACCTCGAGCAGGCTCTCTCGCGCCAGCTCGAGCAGCGCGATGAAGGTCACCACCACCACCGGCTGCGGCGCGTGGGCATCGAACAGGTCGAGGAACTCGACGAAGCGCCGGCCCTGCAATCTGCGCAGCACGATGCTCATGTGCTCGCGCACCGACAGCTGCTCGCGCGTGATGTGGTGGTGCGCCTTCAGCGTGGCGCGGCGCACGATGTCGGCCCATGCCTGGCGCAGGTCGTCGGGCGTCACCACCGGCAGTTTCGCCTCCTGCGGCACCGCCGGCTGCGCCACTTGCACGCGGTGGAAGTCGCGGCCGAGCAGCGGCAGCGCGTCGAGGCGGGCGGCGGCGAGCTTGATCTGCTCGTACTCGAGCAGGCGGCGTACGAGTTCGGCGCGCGGGTCTTCGACTTCCTTGCCGTCGTCGCTCTTGCGCACCGGCAGCAGCATGCGCGACTTGATCTCGATCAGCATCGCCGCCATCAGCAGGTATTCGGCGGCCAGTTCGAGGTTGCGCGAGCGGATCTGGTCGACGTACTCGAGGTACTGCTTGGTGACGTCGGCCAGCGGGATGTCGAGGATGTTGAAGTTCTGCCGCCGGATCAGGTACAGCAGCAGGTCGAGCGGCCCTTCGAACGCCTCGAGAAACACCTCCAGCGCATCGGGGGGGATGTAGAGGTCCTGCGGCAGCGCGAACAGCGGCTCGCCGTACAGCCGAGCCACCGCGATGCCGTCGACCGGCATCGCCGCGTCGGGGCTCGACGCAGCGCTGTCCTCGAGCGCGACGGTGTCGTTCACGGGCGGCGGCTCACTTGCCGGGGCTGGTCTGGTAGACGTACGGCTGCTGCGGCACGCGCGCCGCGCGAAACTCGGCCTGCTCGTCGGCGTCGATCTCGCGGTCCCACAGCAGTGCGCGCCCGGCGCGTTGCTCGGCCTCGAGCGTCGGCTTCTTGGCCTTCAGCTCGTCGATGAACTGCGTGATCTCGGAGGTGTAGGGCTTCCAGAAGAGCGGCATGGCGGCTTCATCGACGAGGGAGGCGCGATTTTACCGAGCGCCACGGGCGGCCCGACCGCGGCGTCAGAACTCCAGCCGGTACAGGCGCACCCAGAGGTCGGGCTCGCCGCTGCCGTCCTTCTTGACATTGACCGGCCCGTCGCCGTGCGGTGGCGGAATCGGCGTGGTGCGCCACAGCGAGGGCCGCTGCAGCAGCTGTTCGCGAAACTCCTCGGTGGCCCAGATCTGCCCGGGCTCGACCACCGGCTCCACGCGCGACGCGCACAGCACCGCGTCGCCGCCGACGATCTCGGTGCGCTGGTCCAGCGGGTTCACGCGCGTGCGCACCGGCCCGTAGTGCAGCGCGATGCGCAGGCGCGGCTGCCCCGGCGCGTGGTAGACCTCGTCCATCAGGTGGCGCGCGGCCTGCGCGATCGCCACCGGATCGTCGTCGACCATCAGCACGGCGTCGCCCGCGCCCGCCTCGGCGGTGGCCGACGGCGGCCGCCAGCGCTGCACGGCCTGCTCGAGCGCGCGACGCACCGGGGCGTCGGCGCCGGCGCGCATCAGGCTGCCGAAGCCGTGCACGTCGGCCTTCAGCACGCACGAGTGCTGCACCGTGGCAGTCGGCTCGGGCGTGGGAGCCGTGTCGCGCCAAGGCTTGTCGTAGCCGATCAGGTTGGCGCGGTCCACGCGCTGCAGGAATGCCGGATTGGCGCGCCCGATCAGGTCGGTCAGCACCGGATGCACCAGGTAGTGCGTGGCCGGCGGCAGCGACCCGATCGGATCGAGCGTCGCGTCGCCGGGCCGCAGGAAGCGCTGCCGCCATTGGCCGCGCACGCGGTCGTGCTGCACGTAGCCGAGCAGACCCACCTTGAACAGCGCGTGCAGCGCGCGCACGGCTTCGTCGCCATCGGGCGCCGCAGCCAGCGCATCGACTTCGTTGCGCGTCAGCACCGGAGCGGGCAGCCGGGCGAACAAGCCGTCGAGGTCGAGCTCGCCGACGTACGGCGCCACCTCGGCCAGG
>DATIFD010000256.1:0-26331 GCA_035455385.1 Burkholderiaceae bacterium | reverse complement strand
GTGTCACAGCCGCGAAACCCGGGGAGTTCGACCATGACGCCTGCCCCTGCCCAGCCGCCGTTGCCCGGCGCGCGCACCCGAGCGATGACGCCGATCGGCGTCGAGCGCATGGGCGACGCCGCCGACGCGCTGCGCGATCGCTCGGTGCTGCGGCTGGAGAACCTCGACACCGACCTGCTGCCGCCGCCCGAGGCGCTGGCGGCCACGCGGGCAGCGATCGACGACGACGATGCCAACAGCTACCTGCCGTTCTTCGGCCACGACGTGCTGCGCCGGGCCGCCACCCGGCTGGTCGAGCGCACCGGCGGCTACGCCGCCGGCAGCCTCGACTGGCGGCGCCAGTGCTTCATCTCGGCCGGCGGGCTGAGCGGCGTGCTCAACGCGCTGCTGGCGCTGATCGAGCCCGGCGACGAGGTGGTGCTCACCAGCCCGACCTACGTCGGCCTGATCAATCGCGTGCGGTTGGCCGGCGGCGTGCCGCGCTTCATCCACCTGGTGCCCGGCGACACCGGCTGGCGGCTCGATACGTCGACGCTGGCGCGGGCCGTCACCGCGCGCACGCGCGCATTCCTGATGATGAGCCCGTCGATGCCCAGCGGGGCGGTGCTCAACCGCGACGAGTGGGCCGCGGTGTGCGCGGCCTGCTTCGCGGCCGATGCGTGGATGATCCATGACAGCGCGATGGAGCGGCTGCTCTTCGACGGCGTTCCGCATTGGCACCCGGCGCAGTTCGCCGGCATGCCCGAGCGCACCGTGACGGTGGGCGCGGTGTCGAAGGAGTACCGCATGATCGGCTGGCGCGTCGGCTGGGTGGTGTGCCCGCCGCAGGCGGGCGAGGCCATCGGCCGCGTCGCGATCTCAAACGTCGTGTGCCCGGTGGGCATCGCGCAGCAGGCGGCTGCGGCCGCGATCGACGCGCCCGACGACGGCATCGCGCGCTGCGTGGCCACCTGGCAGCAGCGGCACGACTGGCTGGTGCGCGAGCTGTCGCCGCGCTGGCGCGTGGTGCCCGCCACGGGCGGCTGGTCGCTGCTGATCGACTTTGCGCCGGCGGGCCTCAGCGGTGCGCAGGCATCGGCCGCGTTGCTGAAGCAGGGCGTCGCGGCCACCTCGATGGAGAACTGGGGCGAGGACGACACCGCACGCTACCTGCGGCTGGTGTTCGCCAACGAGCCGTTGGAGCGGCTGCGCGACGTGGCCGAGCGCTTTGCACGCGCGTTCGCCGGCTGACGATACGCGGTGCGTCGCGGCGTCAGTGTGCGCCGCCCGCATCGGCAGCGGCCGGGCCGCCCTTGCGCGGCTGCGCCAGCCACACCACCGCGATCAGGCCCAGGAACAACAACGATGACAGGTAGAACAGGTCGGTTGCCGCCATCGTGTAGGCCTGCTGATCGACGAGGCGGTTCAGCAGCGCCTGCGCCTGCTCGGGTGAGAGTCCGGCGCCGTTGAGGCGAGACAGGGCCTGCATCGCGGCTTCATTGCCGCGGTGGAGCTGCTCGGTCAGCTGTGCGTGGTGCAGCGATGCGCGGCTGTCCCAAAGGGTCGTGAAGATCGAGGTGCCGAACGCGCCCGCGCTGATGCGCACGAAGTTCGACATGCCGGACGCGTTCGGCATCTGTTCCGGGGTCAGGCCGCTGAAGACGATCGACTGCAACGGGATGAAGAAGAACGCCATCGCTGCGCCCTGCAGCAGCGTGGGGATCAGGATCACCCACACGGTGGCGTTGGTGTTGAAGTTGGAACGCATCCACAGCACCAGCGCGAAGCCGACGAACGCCACCGTGGTCAACATGCGCGGATCGAGTCGCGCCACGTTCTTGCCGACCCACGGCGACAGCACGATCGCCAGCAGTCCCACCGGTGCCATCGTCATGCCGGCCCAGGTGGCCGTGTAGCCCATCCACTGCTGCAGCCACAGCGGCAGCAGCACCACGTTGCCGAAGAACAGCCCGTAGCCGACCGAAAGCGCCGCCGTGCCGACCAGGAAGTTGCGACGCGCGAAAAGCCGCAGGCTGACGATCGGGTGTGCGTCGGTGAGCTCCCACACGAGGAAGTAGAGAAAGCCCACCGCCGCGACGATCGCCAGCGCGACGATCTGCGTCGAGCCGAACCAGTCGAGCTCCTTGCCCTTGTCGATCATGATCTGGAAGGCGCCTATCCACACCACGATCAGCATCAGGCCGACATAGTCGACCGGCACCTTGCGCCGCGCCGAATCGCGCGAGCGGTAGACCGACCAGGTCAGCGCGGCCGAGATCAGGCCCACCGGCACGTTGATGTAGAAAATCCACGGCCAGTTGAAGTTGTCGGTGATCCAGCCGCCGAGCAGCGGCCCCATCACGGGTGCCACCAGGGTGGTCATGCCCCACAGTGCGATCGCGGTGCCGGCCATCGCCGGCGGGTAGCTGGCCAGCAGCAGCGTCTGCGACAGCGGGATCATCGGACCGGCGACCAGCCCCTGCAGGACGCGAAACGCGATCAGCGACTCGATGTTCGGTGCCAGGCCGCACAGCCACGACGCGATCACGAACAGCAGCACGCTGCCGGTGAACAGCCGCACCTGTCCGAAGCGCTGCGTCAGCCAGCCGGTCAGCGGCACCGCGATCGCGTTGGCCACCGCAAAGGAGGTGATCACCCAGGTGCCCTGGCTCGGGCTGACGCCGAGGTCGCCGGAGATCGCGGGGATCGACACGTTGGCGATCGACGAGTCGAGCACGTTCATGAACGTGGCCAGCGACAGCACCACGGTGCCGAGCGCGCGCTCGGCGCCTTGCAGCGGTGGTATCGGGGCCGGACGTGCCGGCGCAGCGGTCGGCGCTGCGGTGGGACCCGAAGCCGACGGCGTGGCCGCGGCGTCGGCCGCCTGGGCGGAATTCATCGCCGGTGCTCAGTGCGACGTGACCGACGCGGCAGCGCCGATCGCCGGCGCCGCCAGCAGCGGCGGCGCGCGCAGCGCGGCGGAGCGGCCGAGGTTCGCGGCGATGATCGCCTGCACGCGGCGATCGGCCTCGGCGCTCGGCACGTCGAACACGGCGGTCTGGCTGCTGGCGCGTTGCGGCACCTGTGCGCTCAGCACCGGTGCGCCGCCGGTGTCGTGCAGGTCGACGGTGGCTTCCATCGACAGGCCCACGCGCAGCGGGTGCGCGGCGAGTTGCTGCGGGTCGAGCTCGATGCGCACCGGCACGCGCTGCACCACCTTGATCCAGTTACCGGTGGCGTTCTGCGCCGGCAGGATGGCGAATGCCGCCCCCGTGCCGGCGCCCAGGCCGGCGACGCGGCCGTCGTATTCGACATGGCCGCCGTACAGGTCGGCCGAAAGCTTGACCGGCTGGCCGATGCGCATCTTGCGCAACTGCCCTTCCTTGAAGTTGGCCTCGACCCACACTTGGTCGAGCGGGATCACCGACATCAGCGGCGTGCCCGGCGTGATGCGTTGGCCCACCTGCACGGTGCGCCGGGCCACTTGGCCGGCCACCGGCGCGGGCAGCTCGTTGCGCTGCAGGTTGAGGTACGCCTCGCGCACGGCGGCAGCGGCGCGCTCGACGTTCGGGTGACGCTCGACGGTGGTGCCTTCGGTCAGCGCGCGGTTGCTGGCTGCCTGCTCGCGTGCCGCGGCCAGCGCCGAGCGCGCGCCGGCCAGCGCGCTCTGCGCCGCGGCCAGTGTCGCCTCGGCGTGGTGCATCTCCTCGCCGGCGACGGCGCCGCTGGCCATCAGCGGCTGGCGCCGCACCACGTCGTCGTTGGCGCGCACCACCTCCGACTCCATGCGCGTGACTTCGGCCTCGCGCAACTTGATCGTGGCTTCCAGCGCGGCGGTGTTGGCATACAGCGTGCGCACTTCGCGCACGGTCTGCGCCAGCTGTGATTCGGCACGCTCGAGCGCCAGCCGGGCGTCGGTGGGATCGAGTCGCACCAGCGGCTGCCCGGCCTTGACGACATCGGTGTCGTCGACCAGCACCGCGAGCACGGTGCCGGCGACCTGCGGGGTGATCTGCACCACCGGCGCCTGCACGTAGGCGTTGTCGGTGGATTCCTGTTGGTTCAGCACCAGCGCCCAGTAGGCGCCATAGGCGAGGGCGCCGACCAGCACGAGCGCACTGGCCGCCAGCAGCGCCGGCTTGCGCCGTGACGCGCCGTTGCCGGCCGGGGATTGGGAAGCGCTTTGTTGTGGCATGGGCAATGTCCGTGGGCGGCCGGTCAGCGTGCCGCGGTGGTCTGGGGCAGTTCGTTGCCGGCATCGAAGCCGCCGCCCATCGCGCGCACGAGCGCGACTTCGCTCGCCAGGTGCCGGGCCTTGAGGTCGGTATCGGCCAGGCGCTGCGTCAGCACGTTGGTCTGCGCCGCCAGCACGACGAGAAAGTTGCCCAGGCCGGCACGATAGCGCTGCACCGCGAGGTCGTAGGCGGCGTTGGCGGCGGCGGTGGCGTCGCGTTGCGCAACCTGCTGCCGCTCGATCGAGCGCAACCCGGTGAGCTCGTCGGCCACCTCGCGCAGCGCGCGCAGCAGCGCGCCGTTGTAGGCATGGATCGACGCATCGACCTCGGCGCGGCGCGCGTCGAGGTTGGCCTGCAGGCGAGTGGCGTCGAACAGCGGCAGGTGAATCGCGGGCCCGGCACCAAAGACGAGCGAACCCGGGTCGATCAGGTGGTTCAGCCCGAGCGACGTCAGCCCGACGAAGGCCGTGAGGTTGACGTTGGGATAGAACTGCGCGCGCGCCACCTCGGTGTCGCGTGTCGCCGCTTCGACGCGCCAGCGCTGCGCCACCAGGTCGGCGCGACGCCCGAGCAGGTCTGCCGGCACGCTGGCCGGCACCGGGTACGACGCGATCGGGCTCAGCGTCGGCGCCAGCGCAGCGAAGGCGCCCGGGCCCGTGCCCGCCAGCTCGGCCAGCGCATGGCGCGTGCGCCCGATCGATTCGTCGAGCGACTCGATCTCGACCTTCGACTGCGCGACCAGGCCTTCGGCCTGCTTGAGGTCGACCTGGGTGTCCAGACCCGCGCTGATGCGCTGGCGCACGATGCCCACCACCTGCTCGCGCTGCTGCAGGGCCTCGACCGACACGGCGCGTGCCTCGACGAGGCGCGCCAGATTGAAATAGGTGCCGGCCACGTTGGCGGCCAGCAGCACCCGCGATGCCTGCGCGTCGGCTTCGGTGGCGCGCAACTGGCCGATTGCCGAATCGAGCGCCGCGCGCTGGCGGCCGAACAGATCGAGCTCCCAGTTGGCGCCGGCCTGCGCGTCGGCGGTCCAGTACCTCGCGCCCGCCAGCGGCGGCGGGTAGATGAAGTTCTCGCTGAAGCGTTGGTAGGTGGCGTCCGCGGTCAGCGCGCCATGCGGATAGCGCGCCGCGTCGGCGCTGCGCACCGCGGCGTCGGCCACGCGGATGCGCGCCTGCACGACCTGCAGCGACGGCTGGGCTGCCAGCGCCTGTTCGACCAGATGGTCGAGCGTGGCGTCGCCGTAGCGGCCCCACCAGCGCGAATCGGGCCAGGGCGTGGCGGCGTCCGCCGCCGCGCCGAGCTCGCGTGCGTCGCGCACCGCCTGCGCGGGCGGCGCCGCGGTCGGCGTGGCGCAACCGAGCAGCAGCACGGCGCTGGCCAGAACCGCCAGCACCGCCGTGCCAGCGGTGAGCGACACCTCGCGCAAGGTGCGCCGGCACTCGGGCGCCGACTCGGCCCCAGGCGACGACGAGCGATGCAGCAGATGCGGCAGATGCAGCTTCATCGTCCGCCTCATGCCGCCTCGCCGTGGGCTTGCAGCGCGACGCCGTTGTCGGCCATGCGCACGAGCAGCTTGCGCAGCTGCTTCCACTCGGGTTCGCTGAAGCCGCGCAGGAAATCGTTGTTCACCGAAGCCAGCACGAAAGGCACCTTCTTGGCCACTGCTTCGCCGGCCGGCGTCAGCCGCAGGTGCACCACGCGGCGATCGGCCTCCGAGCGCACGCGCGCGAGCAGGCCTTTGGCCTCGAGGCGGTCGAGCATGCGGGTCACGGCACCGGCGTCGATGCCCATCTCGCGCGCCAGCTCGATCGCGTTGGTCGCGCGGCCGAGCTTGAGCATCCACAGCGGCTTCCACTGGGCATCGGTGAGGTCGTGCTCCAGCATGCGGCGGTCGACTTCGCGGCGCATCAGCAGCATCACGTTGAACAACTGATGGCCCACGCTGTCGGCCATCTCGTAGTTGCGGCCGTCGTACAGCGAGCAGGGTTTGGAGGTGGGTGCCATTGGCGTGACAATAATTGACTAAGCAAATTTTGCCGGAGCAGCCAATTCCGAGCAAGGCGTAGGGCTTTCGCGGGCTCGGGTCCGCCGTGACGCAGTGCGCAGCCCGCCGGCGCCGGTGGCGGATCGGGCACCGCGAAGCAGCGTCCTGCGCCCGCTCGGGGCGCGCGGGCGCAGGACCGCTTGCGCAGGGCCCGGGCTACCGGAGCCGCTCGTACGGCGACCCGCTGGCCGCCCCGCGTTCTCCGGCGCCGTCGTCGTCGGCGTTGAAGTACAGCACCATGCGATGGTGGTCGCCGGGGTGAATGGTCACGGTGCCGCGCTGGACCTCGAGGCGGCCGGTGCGCTCGTCGAGCACGAACGCCTCCACTTCGAAGCGCCCGAGCGGCAGGTCGGCGAACAGCCAGGGGCCGTCCATCGTGTGATCGAGCACGCGCCGGCCGGCTTCGTCGCTGATGCGCACCTTCACATCCGCCAGGTACGCACCGCTGCCGCGCACCGCGGTGGTCAGCCAGAAGCTGTAGCGCTGCCGCTCGGCTCGCATCTGGTCGAGCTCCTCGTAGCTGCCGCCACCCGATGCGTAGACCACGCCGGTCGGCGACGTGCCGCGCACGAGCGCCGATGCCGTCGACGCGCTCAGGCACAGGCCGAGACCCAGCAGCAGTGACAGCAGGCGGTGAGCGGGCCGTGTGGGCCGGGCGCGAGGGTGGGCCGGTGTCATGCCTGCCATTGGGCAACGGCCGCGCCGCGGGGGCGTTGACGGTGCGCAAAGGCCGCTGTCACGCGTTCGCGGGGCCGCATTGCCTTGCAGCGGGGTTCAGCGCTCGACCGTCTTGTACGGTGGCGCGCCCGCGGTTCCCACCATCAACTCGTTGACAACGCCCTCGACGTCGTCGATGTGTCGCACCAGCGCTTCGAGCGCCTCACGCTGCTGCGGCCTGGTGACGCAGCCCTTCAGCCACACCCAGCGCCGCTGACCGAGCGCCCACACGGTGGTGTCGCCGTAGCGCCCGTCGGCCTTCACCGCCCTGACGACGCGGGGACCGATCTCCTTGTCGTACAGATAGGCGTTGTGCAGCCGACAACGGCCGGCGAGCCAGCAGCTCGTGCCGCGTTGCGCGCGGTCGTGCGCCTCGGCGCGAATCTGTTCCTCGGTGAGCAGCGGGCCCTCGGCGACCGGGCAGCCGGCGAGCCCCTGCGTCACGGCGACGAACGGATCGTCGAATGGGTTGCGCCGCGCGTCCTGCGCGAGCGCCAGCGAGGCCAGCGCGAACAACGCTGCGCACGCCACGCGCGGCCACGCACCATGGGTCTTCGGCTTCGAACGTCGCATCGCAGCGGGTGTTGCGCCTGGTCGACGGGTTGCCCCCAATCGTACGCAAGCTGCGGCCGCCGCGCTCGCCGCCGGTCGCGACTCAGTGGGCCATCAGTTGCTGGCGAGCGCGGTGGATGCGCACGAACAGGTTCTGCTCGGTGATGCCCAACATCCGGCAGACCGCGTCGCTGGTCTGCTCGCGCAGCACGCGCAGGTGCATCGCGTCGCGCAGACCCGCGGGCAGCTGCGCAAGGCGGGCCAGCGTGCGCGTCAACAGCTCGCGCTGCTCGGCAACCTCGTCGGGCCGCGGCCCCGGACACGGCAGCGCGCACTCGTCGTCGGCGTCGCAGGTGTCCAGGCTGTCGTGGCCTGCGCGCTCGCGCACCAGATCGACGATCTTGTGGCGCAGGATCGCCACCAGCCAGCTGCGCGGCGCCGAGCGACCGGCGAAGCTGGCGCGGCCGCTCATCACCGCCTCGAACACGTCGTGCACCAGGTCCTCGGCGAGCGCCGGGTCGTGCAGGCGCCGCTGTGCATAGCGCACGAGGTAGGCGCGGTGCTCGGTCAGCTCGCTCCAGCCGAGGGCGATCGTGGCAGGCTGCTCGGCGGTGTTGGCGGGGTGGTTCATCGTGGCTCCGTGGGTGAGTGGCGCCACTGTCGCGCCGCACGCTCGCAGCAGCCTCACCGAACCTCACAGGCGGATAACATCGCTGTAAGAACGAGCGACGCCGGGGCGACTGCTCCGCCATGGAAGCCGCGATGGGTGCAGAGATCCTGCTCGCCGAAGACCAGGCCGACATCCGCGACCTGATCGCGTTGAACCTGCGCCATGCCGGCTACGACGTGACGCCGGTGGCCGACGGCCGCGCGGCGCTCGACAGCCAGACCGAGCGCAGCAGCGATCTGCTGATCCTCGATCTGATGATGCCCGGACTGGACGGCCTGGAGGTCTGCAAGGCGCTGCGCGCCAAGGGTCGGGCCACGCCGATCCTGATGCTGACCGCCAAGTCCACCGAGCTCGACCGCGTGCTCGGCCTCGAACTCGGCGCCGACGACTACCTGACCAAGCCCTTCTCGATGGCCGAGCTGCTGGCGCGCGTGAAGGCGCTGCTGCGCCGCGCCGAGCTGTTGCGCCAGGCGCAGAACCAGCAGCACGGCGCCGGCAGCAGCGTGCGCAACGGCGAGATCGAGATCGCGGTGGCGCGGCGCGAAGTGCGCGTGCGCGGCGAGCCGGTGGAGCTGACCGCGCTGGAGTTCGACCTGCTGCTGCACTTTGCGCAGCATCCGGGGCATGTGTTCTCGCGTGCGCAGCTGCTCGACGCCGTCTGGGGCTACTCGCACGAAGGCTACGAGCACACGGTGACGACGCACATCAACCGCCTGCGCGCCAAGCTCGAGACCGACCCGATGCACCCGACGGTGATCCTCACCGTGCGCGGCGCGGGCTACAAGATGCGCGACGCGCCGGCATGACCGTCCGCCTGCGCCTGGCGCTGACCATCTTCGCCACCGGCGTGATCACCGCGCTCGGCGTGCTGGTGACGGTGGCGATCGCCTTCCAGCGCTTCGAGCACGAGAGCGTGTACGAGCGCGCCAACGCGTTCCTCGGCCGCGTGGTGGCGCTGCATCCTGATCTGCTCGACCTGCAGGCGCACGACCCCGACGGCTTCACCGGCTTCCTGCGCAACCTGCTGTTGTTCGAACCCGATACGCAGCTCTACCTGCTCGACGACCAGGGCAACGTGCTGGCCGCCAGCGGCAGCCTGCAGCCAGCCCCGGGCTTCAAGGTGCGCCTGGATCCGGTGCGCGAAGCCGTGGCCGTCGCCGGCGACCGGCGCCGCGCGCCCTACGTGATGGGGGACGACCCGGAGCACATGAACCTCGACGCGGTGATCGCCGCTCGGCCGCTGAGGCGCGCGGTGATCCGGCCCGACCGCGAGACCGCAGGCTATCTGTATCTGGTGTCCCAGCCGCCGAGCCTCGGTGTCGGCCATGCCGAGGTCTATCGCAGCACGTTGGCCGGCACCGCGATGACCGGCGTGATGGCGCTGATCGTCGGCATGACGTTGTGCGCGGCCTGGATCGTCGCCACCGTGACGCGGCCGCTGCGCGACCTGAGCGACACGGTCGCAAGGGCGCAGCGCGATGGTTTCGAGGGCGCCAAGGTGGTCGAGGCTGATGTCCCCGACTCGCCGGTGCGCGGCGGCGACGAGTTCGCGCAGCTGCGCGCCGGCTTCCAGGCCATGCTGACGCGGCTGCGCGCGCAGTGGGACGCGCTGCGGCGGCTCGATCAGTTTCGCCGCGAAAGCGTCAGCAACCTTTCGCACGACCTGCGCTCGCCGCTGACGGCGACCGCCGCCTGCCTGGAGACGCTCGACCGCCGCTGGAGCGGCGACCCGGCGCGCAGCGACGACCGTGCACTGCTCGAAGTGGCGCTGCGCAACACGCGCAACGCGGCGCAGCTGGTGCGTTCGCTCGGCGACTTGGCGCTGCTCGACGAGCCGCAGTTCAAGCTGCAGCCGATGACGATGAACCTGGCCGAAATGCTCGACGACGTCGTGCAGCGCTTTGCCGACCGCGCCGCGGGTCAACGCGTGACGTTGCGCAACGACAGTGCGAGCGGCGCGTCGGTGTTCGCTGCGGTCGACATCGAGCTGTTCGAGCGCGCGCTGGCGAACCTGGTCGACAACGCGCTCAAGCACACGCCGGCCGATGGCCGGGTGACGTTGCGCGCGCACGCCGGTGACGGTGCCGTGACCGTGCAGGTGTCCGACACCGGCAGCGGCATCGCGCCGCACGATCTCGAGCACCTGTTCGATCGTTTGTACACCGGCACCGGCGCACGCGGTGACGCGGACGGTGGTGGCAAAGGGCTTGGCCTGGCGATCGTCAAGCGCATCGTCGAACTGCACCGCGGCGAGGTGAGCGTGCGCAGCTCATCCGGATGCGGCACCGACGTGACGATCCGCCTGCCGCTGCAGGCCTGACGGCTACCGACAGCGGGGGCCCGTCAGCGTGCCTTGGCCGCGGCGGTGAGCTCCTTCAGCGTGAAGGTGTAGCTCGCCTTGTCGAGCGGCTTGTGGCAGGCCAGGCATTCGGCCTGATTGACGCCTGGGCGCTGTTGTTTGTTCAGCGTGAAGACCGCGTAGTTCCAATCGTCGTTGCGGAGCATGTCGGGGATGTCCCGGCCCCAGCCGGTGTCGCGCGCCATCGCGGTGTAGAAGACCAGTTGGTCGGCGACGAAGAAGCCATCGCTCCCCACGAGGGGTTTCTGGTCGGCGCCGAGCTTGGCCGAGTACACCTCGGCAAACAGGACCGAGCCGTTCGGCAGGTCCTTGCCGTCCCTGGCGGCCTGCAACGCCACCGGGTTCGCGTAGTAGTAACGCACCTGGCGCGTCGCCGGAAAGTTGATGGTGTGGTATCGGACGAAGGTGCTCTTGTAGTACTCGGGAAAGGCGACGCTGCTCTTGGCCAGGTTGGGCAGGAACTCGGACTTCGCGGCCCCCGCGCTGGCGCCCGGCAGCGAGGCAAAGTACGCTGCCACGTTGCCGATGTCGTCTGCGCTCAACTGTGCGGCCATCGCGCCCATGACCGGGTTCTTGCGCGAGCCGTCCTTCAGCGCCTTCAGCTGCGCTTCGAGATAGGCCACCTTTTGCCCGGCCAGATTGGGGATGGCGTCGGTCACGCTAATGCCGTTGAGGCCATGGCAGGCGGCACAGACGGCCTCCACCTTTGCCTTACCCGCGGCAACGTCCGCCGCCAACGCGGATGTTGCGGCGACTGCGAGGCAGATGCCCGCGATCCAGCTCTTCATGTGCGCTCCTCTTGATTGTCCAGGCCGTGCGGTGACATAACGCGCTCGGGGCAACAGGCCGGCCACCCGCTGGCCTCGGTATACGTCGAAGCGCGGTTCGTGCATCCAGCCCGCGGGCGGGCGCAGGAAGGGCGGTCGGAGGGTCGTCTCCGACGACCGCGCTTCAGAGCGCCGCGGGCTCGGTCGGGGCGTTGTCGAGCAGCGCCTGCACATGGGCCGCCAGGCGGCCGATCTCCTGCTCGATCTGCAGCGAAAATCCCTTGCGGCCACCGCGCTCGTCGGCCAGCAGCCGCATCAGCGACAGCCGGACGTTGCCGAGGTCGTGCCAGTGGTCCGCGAGGTGGTTGGCGATGCGCGGGAACTGCTCGCTCAGCGCCTGCGGCCGCGCGGCGGCCGGCAAGGCGAGCAGCCAGTCGATCGCCTTGCCGGTCAAGGCGCGGTCGGTCGGCGAGCTGGGGCGCCGCTGCTCCTCCCAATGGCCCGGCAGCAGTTTCTCCAACGCGACGATGACGGCGGGCTTTTCGGCCTCTTTGCCCGCATCGGCGACGTCGGTGATCTCGAATTCGATCAGCCCCGAAGGGTTGAACGTTGGCTTGCCTGAGCTTTCGGACATGGGTGCGGAGAACACAAGAGGGACAGGGTGATGCCGATCATGTCATGGGCGCACTTTGCACGGGCACGCGCACGCGTGAGAAGCGCCCACCGAGCGGTCGACGTTACCGCCGGAATCGACGTGGCGTGACAAATTGGGGCCGGGTTACAGATGCCCGGCCGATGGCACCCGTTCGCGGTATTGCGACGCCATCAAGCCCGTCCGCGCACGGGGTTTCGACGCGCTCCGTAGAATGTTCGGCCCCATGCCCAGAGCCCTTTCTCCGAGCCGCGGCGTCATCCGCATCCGCGGCGCACGCCAGCACAACCTGAAGAACCTCGACCTCGATCTTCACACCGGCGAGATGACGGTGGTGACCGGCCCATCCGGCTCCGGCAAGTCGAGTCTGGTGTTCGACACCCTGTACGCGGAAGGGCAGCGCCGCTACGTCGAGACGTTCAGCGCTTACGCGAGGCAGTTCCTCGACCGCATGGATCGGCCGGCGGTCGATCGCGTCGACGGCGTGCCGCCGGCGATCGCAATCGACCAGACCAATCCGGTGCGCACGTCGCGATCGACGGTCGGGACGATGACCGAGCTGAACGACCACCTGAAGCTGCTCTTCGCCCGCGCGGGCCGGTTGTTCGATCGGCAGTCGGCGCTGCCGGTGCGTCACGACAGCGCCGATTCGATCCATGCCGACCTGGTCGACCGTGCGACGCAGACGGGCGACCCGCGGGTGGCGATCACCTTCCCGGTGCAACTGCCGGAGAACGTGACGTCCGCCGAGATCGAGCAATGGCTGTCGGCCAGCGGCTTCACTCGCGTGCAGGCCGAGCGGGTGGTGGAGCACGCGCCCGCCGCCGGGCCGCCCCAAGGCGCCCCCGCGGGGGGCAGCGCCGCGGCGCGAGCCGCAAGCGTGGAGGCTCACGTGAAAGTGCTCGACGTGGTGGCCGACCGTCTGCGCATCGTCGGCGCGGAGCGTGTGCGCGTGGTCGAGGCGATCGAACTCGCACTCAAGCGCGGCGGCGGCCGCGTCAACGTCTATGTGCTGCGCGACGATGCCGCGACCGAGCTGTGGCGGTACTCCACCGGCCTGCACTGTCCCGAGAGCGACATCCGCTACGCGGATCCGCAACCGGCGCTGTTCTCGTTCAATTCAGCGTACGGCGCCTGCGAGACCTGCCGCGGCTTCGGCCGCGTGATCGGCGTCGACTGGGGGCTCGTGATCCCCGACCACCGCAAGACGCTGCGCGGCGGTGCGATCAAGCCGCTGCAAACGCCGGCGTGGAAGGAGTGCCAAGACGATCTGCTAGAGCACGCCGGGGCCGAGGGCATCCCGCGCGACACGGCCTGGAGCCAGCTCACCGACGCGCAGCGCCAGTGGGTGATCGAGGGCTCACCGCTGTGGAAGGGCAACTGGAACAAGCAGTGGTACGGCGTGCGCCGCTTCTTCGGCTATCTGGAGAGCAAGGCGTACAAGATGCACATCCGCGTGCTCTTGTCCAAGTACCGCAGCTACACACCGTGCACGGTGTGCAACGGGGCGCGTCTGAAGCTCGACGCGCTGCTGTGGCGCGTCGGCGCCAAGCCCGACGCCGACGCGGTGCTCGAGTCGTCGCAGCGCTTCATGCCAGCCGGCGTGGCCTGGTCGCGCGAGCAACTCGAGGCGATGCCCGGGCTCACGTTGCACGACCTGATGCTGCTGCCGATCGCACGGTTGCGGCGTTTCTTCGACGCGCTGACGCCCGACTCCGACGTGCCCGACGAAGCGCTGAAACTGCTGCTCGGCGAGATCCGCACGCGGCTCAAGTATCTGTGCGACGTCGGCCTCGGCTACCTGACGCTCGACCGGCAGAGCCGCACGCTGTCCGGCGGCGAGGTGCAGCGCATCAACCTGACCACTGCGCTCGGCACGTCGCTGGTCAACACGCTGTTCGTGCTCGACGAGCCGAGCATCGGCCTGCACCCGCGCGACATGGGCCGCATCGTCGAGGCGATGCAGCGGCTGCGCGACGCCGGCAACACGCTGGTGGTGGTCGAGCACGACCCGGCCGTGATGCTGGCGGCCGACCGCCTGATCGACATGGGCCCGGGCCCCGGTGCCGACGGTGGGCGCATCGTGTTCGACGGCACGCCCGAGGCGGCGCGCCGCGCCGACACGCTGACCGGTGCCTACCTCGGGGCACGCAAGCACGTCGGCATCGGCATCCGCCGCTACGTGAGCGACTCGACCCCGAAGCTCGTGCTCGAGGGCGCGCGCGAGCACAACCTGAAGAACCTCGGCGTCGCCTTCCCATTGCAGCGGCTGACGGTGGTGACCGGGGTGTCCGGCTCCGGCAAGAGCACGCTGGTGCAGGACGTGCTGGTGCCGGCGCTGCTGCGCCACTTCGGCAAGGCCACCGAGGCGCCCGGCGCGCACGACCGGCTGCTCGGCGCGGACTGGCTCGCCGACGCGGTGTTCGTCGACCAGAGCCCGATCGGCAAGACCGCGCGCAGCAACCCGGCGAGCTACGTCGGCGCGTTCGACGAGCTGCGCAAGCTGTTCGCCGATGCGCCGCTGGCGCGCGAGCGCGGCTACGGCGCCGGCATGTTCAGCTTCAACGCCGGCGACGGCCGCTGCCCGACCTGCGGCGGCTCGGGCTTCGAACACGTCGAGATGCAGTTCCTGTCCGACGTCTACCTGCGCTGCCCCGACTGCGACGGCCGCCGCTACCGCGCCGAGATTCTCGAAGTGCGCATCGTGCGCGGTGCGCGGCAACTGTCGGTGGCCGACGTGCTCGATCTCACGGTGGCCGAGGCGTGCGAGCTGTTCCGTGACGACCGCGACGTGATCGCGCGGCTGCAGCCGATCGTCGACGTCGGCCTCGACTACGTGCGCCTCGGCCAGCCGGTGCCCACGCTGTCGGGCGGCGAGGCGCAGCGGTTGAAGCTGGCCGGCTTCCTCGCCGGGGCGGCGAGCGGCGCGACGCAGCCGCGCGCAGTCAAGGGCACGCTGTTCCTGTTCGACGAGCCGACCACCGGGCTGCACTTCGACGACATCGCCAAGCTGATGCGTGCGCTGCGCAAGCTGCTCGAAGGCGGACACTCGCTGATCGTGATCGAGCACAACCTCGACGTGATCCGCAACGCCGACTGGGTGATCGACCTCGGTCCCGAAGGCGGCGACGCCGGCGGCGAACTGGTGGCTGCCGGCACGCCGGAAGACCTGAAGGCCCACGGCGCGTCGCACACCGGGCGCGCGTTGCGCGAGTACGAGCAGGCGCTTGGCCTTGGCGAGCACGTCGCGCGCGAGGGCGGCCTGCCGCTGCAGACCCTGGTGCGTGCCCGGCGCGAGGTGGCGCGCGAGGTGGACGACGTGATCCGCATCGTCAACGCTCGTGAGCACAACCTGAAATCGATGACGGTCGACGTGCCGCGCGGCAAGTTCAACGTCATCACCGGCGTGTCGGGGTCGGGCAAGAGCACGCTGGCGTTCGACATCCTGTTCAACGAAGGGCAGCGACGCTATCTCGAGTCGCTGAACGCGTATGCGCGCAGCATCGTGCAGCCGGCCGGGCGCCCGGAGGTCGACGCGGTGTTCGGCATCCCGCCGACGGTGGCGATCGAGCAGCGCCTGAGCCGCGGTGGCCGCAAGAGCACCGTGGCCACCACCACCGAGGTTTGGCACTTCCTGCGGCTGCTGTGGGTGAAGCTCGGGCTGCAGCACTGCGTGCACGACGGTGCGGAGGTGCGGCCGCAGAGCGTCGAGAGCATCGCGGCGCAGCTGCTGCGCGACCACCGCGGGCAGCACGTCGGCCTGCTGGCGCCGCTGGTGGTGGCACGCAAGGGCGTATACACCGACCTCGCCAAGTGGGCCAAGGCGCGCGGCCATTCGCACCTGCACGTCGACGGCGCGTTCGTGCCGGTCGATCCGTGGCCACGGCTGGACCGCTTCAAGGAGCACACGCTCGAGCTGCCGGTGGGCGACCTGGTCGTGGTGCCCGAGCGCGAGGACGAGCTGCGCGCGCTGCTGGCCAGGGCGCTCGAAGCCGGCAAGGGCGTGCTGCACCTGTTGGCGCCGCTGGACGGTCTGGCCGATGCGATCGGCGACGGTGCCGGCGGTGCGGGCATCGGCGTGGTCAAGGTGTTCTCGACCAAGCGTGCGTGCCCCGTGTGCGGTACCAGCTATCCCGAGCCCGACCCGCGCATGTTCTCGTACAACAGCAAGCACGGCTGGTGCCCATCGTGCGTCGGCACCGGTCTGGCGCTGACGCGCGAGCAACGCAAGGCCTACGACGACTCGGTGCGCGCCGATGACGACCGCGGCCGCGAGCAGAGCTTCCCGTCCGGGGAGCCCGAGGTCGAGGGCGTCGGCGAACAGCCGTGCGGCGATTGCGGGGGTACGCGGCTGAACCCGGTGTCGCGCGCGATCAGCTTCGATGCGCGGCCGATCACCGAGGTCGCGCAGTGGTCGGTGTCCGACGTGCGCGCCTGGGTCGATCGCCTCGCCCTGCGCGGGCGCGACGCCGACATCGCGCGCGACGTGGTAATCGAGATCCGCAGCCGCCTGCAGTTTCTCGAGGAGGTGGGGCTCGGCTATCTCACGCTCGATCGCGCCGCCCCGACGCTCTCGGGCGGCGAAGCGCAGCGCATCCGACTGGCGGCGCAGCTCGGCAGCAACCTGCAGGGGGTGTGCTATGTGCTCGACGAGCCGACGATCGGGCTGCACCCGCGCGACAACCGCATCCTGCTCGACGCGCTGGGTCGGCTGGGCGACAAGGGCAACACGCTGGTGGTGGTCGAGCACGACGAGGACACCATCCGGCGCGCCGACCACATCATCGACATCGGGCCGGGGGCGGGCCGCCGCGGCGGGCGACTGGTGGCCGAAGGCGGCGTCGGCGCCGTGTCGGCCAACCCCGAGTCGGTGACCGGGCGCTTTCTCGCGCATCCACTGGCGCATCCGCTGCGGTCGCGGCGCGAGGTGCACGGTGCCAAGCCGGCACTGCGCCTGCGTGGCGCCAACCTGCACAATCTGCGCGACATCGACGTCAACATTCCGCTGCAACGGCTGGTTGCGGTGACTGGCGTGTCCGGCTCGGGCAAGAGCACGCTGGCGCGCGACGTGCTGTTGAGCAACCTGCAAGGCATGGTGGGCGCCCGCGGCAAGCTGCCGGTGCTCAGGGGCTGCCGCGAGCTCGACGGCTGGCAGTCGATCGATCGTGTGCTCGAAGTCGATCAGACGCCGATCGGCAAGACGCCGCGGTCGTGCCCGGCCACTTACATCGGCTTCTGGGACACGATCCGCAAGCTCTACACCGAGACGTTAGAGGCCAAGGCGCGCGGCTACGCGGCTGCGCGCTTTTCGTTCAACACCGGCGACGGCCGGTGTCCGGCCTGCGAAGGCCAGGGCATGCGCACGATCGAGATGAGCTTCCTGCCCGACGTCAAGGTGCCGTGCGATCAATGTCACGGCGCACGCTTCAACCCCGAGACGCTCACCGTCAGCTGGCGCGGCAGGAGCATCGGTGACGTGCTGCGCATGGAAGTCGACGAAGCGACTGCCTTCTTCGCGTCGATGCCGTCGATCGCCCATCCGCTGCAGCTGTTGAAGGACGTCGGGCTCGGCTATCTGACGCTGGGCCAGCCGTCGCCGACGCTGTCTGGCGGCGAGGCCCAGCGCATCAAGCTGGTGACCGAGCTGTCCAAGGTGCGCGACGACGTGACCCGCCGCGGCCAGAAACCGCCGCAGACGCTGTACGTGCTCGACGAGCCGACCGTGGGCCTGCACATGGCCGACGTCGAGCGCCTGATCCGCGTGCTGCACCGACTGGTCGACGCTGGACACAGCGTGCTGGTCATCGAGCACGATCTCGACGTGATCGCCGAGGCGGACTGGGTGATCGATCTCGGCCCCGAGGGCGGCGCAGCCGGCGGCAAGGTGGTGGCGGCGTGCACACCGGAGGCGCTCGTGGCGCGCGACACACACACCGGACGCGCGTTGGCGCCGGTGCTGCGCCGCGGCGTGCCCGCAACCCAGGAAGTGACCGGTTCGGCCTGAGCGCCTCGGCCGCGGCTACATCACGCGGCTGTCGAGCGGATGCGCGCCGCTGCCCGCCATCGCATCGGCGACGTCGGGGTGTCGGACCATCAGGCTCAGCGCGCGCGTCTGCAGCGTCACCGCGTCGTCGTGGTCGCCGCAGCGGTCGAGCGAATCGCTGGCGCGCAGCAGCACCTTGATCTCCCAGTGCGGGTCGGCGGCGTGGCTGGCGACCTTCGCGGCCTCGAAAGCCATGTCGCGTGCCAGGTCGCGCGCGGCGCGAATCTGGCGCTCAGGGTCATCGTCGTCGACGTCGACGTTTTCGGCGGCCGAGCAGGCCAGCTCGGCCAGTTCGCACAGCAGCTCGACGCGTTGATCGACGCCGCCCAGCGCAAAGGACCAGCGCAACGCCTGTCGCATGAAGTCCATCGCCTGGGCGTAGGCCGACAACGAGCTGTAGCACCGTGCGATGCCGGCCAATGCCTCGCACATCGCTGCCGGCTGCCGTTCGCGCTCGGCCTCGTCGAGGCGACGCACGGCGAGCTCGAGCGCGGCGCGGCCCGGGCGGTAGGGCAAAGTGCCCGCGATGCCCTGCGCGTCGGGCGTCCCTTCGTCGTGCGTGGCGATCAATTGACTCTCCCTCGAGCAGCCCGCGCGAGCGAGCCACGATGCAGGGATGCTAGGCAACGCTCCGTGGCGCGGCGAACCCCGTTCGAGGGGTCGCGTTCGCGACGCCACCGCGAACAAGGGGGCGCGGCTCGTCGTAGGGAGTGTCCCGTGGGACGTCGCTCGACCCCGCGTTTTCTGCAATGGGAGGGCATGCCACCGTCGGTGACAATCGCGCGGTTCGCCATCAGGAGATCGTCATGCCCCTGTTCGCCACCCGCGCCGTGCGCTCGTTGATGTGCCTGGCTCTTCCATTGGCCGCGCTCGCCCCGGCAGCTGCGCAGACCACCCTGGCGCTGTCGTCGTGGGTGCCGCCCGCGCACGCACTGACCACCACGCAGATCGAGTGGTGCGCGATGCTGGAGCAGAAGGTGCCGGGCAAGATCAAGTGCAATGCGCTGCCGCGCGCCGTGGCGGCGCCGCCGGGAACGTTCGATGCCGTGCGCAACGGTCTGGCCGACATTTCGTTCGTCGTCCACGGCTACACGCCGGGCCGCTTCGTAACGCCGCAGTTGGCCGAGTTTCCGTTCCTCGGAAACTCGTCGGAGTCGGTGTCGGTCGCCTTCCAGCGCATCTACAACAGGAATCCGGCGATCGCCGAGGAGCACAAAGGCGTCAAGGTGCTGGCGGTGTTCACGCATGGGCCGGGCATCGTGTTCAACACCAAGCGGCCGATCACCAAGGTCGAGGACCTCTCGGGCCTGAAGTTCCGCGTCGGTGGCGGCATGGTCAACGAGATCGCCAAGACGCTGGGCATGAACGTCACGCTCAAGCCGGCGCCCGAGAGCTACGAGCTGCTGTCCACGGGGGTGATGGACGGCACGCTGTTCCCGGCCGAGTCGGCCGAGAGCTTCAAGATCGAGAACATCATCCGCTACGCGACCACATTTCCTGGCGGTCTGTACAACACGAGCTTCGTATTCGTGATGAACCAGGCCAAGTACGACTCGCTGCCACCCGAGGTCAAGAAGGCGATCGACGAGATGTCCGGCGAATTCCTGGCCCGCATGGCCGGCCGCGCCTGGGACAAGGCCGATCGCCGCGGCATCGCGCTGATGCAGGCCAACGGCGTGCAGTTCACCAAGGCCGACGCCGCGTTCGTCAACGCAGTGAAGAGCAAGACCAGCGCGCTCGAGGACAACTGGGTCAAGGCGGCCGAGGCCCGTGGACTGAAGGACGCGAGGAAGGTGCTGGCCGACTTCCGCGCCGAGATTGCCAAGCTCGAGAAGTGACCGCACGATGAGCAGGCCGGCCGGGCCCGGGCGCGGCGACGAGGCGCTGCGCCGCCGGCTGGAGTGGCTGTGCGGCACGCTGGCCGCGGTGGCGCTGTTCGCCATCATGATCCTGACGCTGGTCGACGTCAGCGGCCGCAAGGCGATCAGCCAATCGGTGCCCGGCTCGCTGGAGATGACCGAGCTGCTGCTGGTGGTGGTCATCTTCTCCGGTCTGCCGCTGGTCAGCCTGGCCGGCGAGCATGTGGTATTCGACTCGCTCGATCCGTGGCTGCCCGAGCGCGTGCGCCGGATCCAGGGCCTCTGCATCGATCTGGTCTGCGCGGTCGGCCTGCTCGGCCTGGCCTGGGTGATGTGGGGGATGGGCGCTTCGCGCGCTGCCGACGGCGAGACCACGGCGCAGCTGAAGCTGCCGATCGCCCCGTTCGTCTACGGCATGAGCGTGCTGTGCGCGGTGACCGCCATCGTGCACCTGCTGCTGGTGCTCAGGCCGGTTTCGCACCACCATGTCGGCGTTGATGCCGAGGACCCGGCATGACCGAGGCGCTGCTCGGTTTTGCCGGCGTCTTCGTGCTGGCGCTGTTGCGGCTCCCGCTCGCGTTCGCGATGGGCTTGGTGGGCTTCGTCGGCCTGGGTCTGATGCGCGGCTGGCCGGCCACTGCCGCCGCAGCCGGGCAGGTGGTCTACGAGACTGGCTTCGCCTACACGCTGAGCGTGGTGCCGCTGTTCATCCTGATGGGCAATTTCGTCGCGCGCGCCGGGCTGGCGCACGAACTGTTCCGCCTGGCCTACTCACTGATCGGTCATGTGCGCGGCGGACTGGCCCACGCGACCATCCTGGCCTGCGCCGGTTTCGGCGCGATCTGCGGCTCGTCGATCGCCACGGCGGCGACGATGAGCAAGGTGGCCTATCCGTCGATGAAGAAGCTCGGCTACGCCGATTACCTGTCCACCGGCGCCATCGCAGCGGGCGGAACGCTGGGGATCATGATTCCGCCGTCGACCATCAGGGTGATCTACGGCATCGTGACCGAGACGCACATCGGCAAGCTGTTCGCCGCTGGCGTGCTGCCCGGACTGGTGCTGGCGGCGCTGATGATGGGGGCGGTGGCGATCGTCACCGCACGCGACCCGCAAGCCGGCCCGGCTGGCGAGCGAAGTACTTGGCGCGAGCGGTTGCAGGCGCTGCGCGACATCTGGGGCGTGGCGCTGCTGGTGGTGGTGGTGCTGGGCGGCATCTACGGCGGCGTGTTCACGGCCACCGAAGGTGCCGGCATCGGCGCGTCGGGCGCTTTCTTCTTCGCGCTGGCACGCCGCGCGCTGACCTGGCGCATGCTGCGCGAGGTGCTGGTCGAGAGTGCTCGCACGACTGCGATGCTGTTCACGATCCTGATCGCGGCGATGATGTTCTCGGGCTTCATCAACTTCACCTCGATGCCGACCGACCTGAAGGACTGGATCACGCACATGGGTCTGCCGCCGCTCGCGGTGGTCGGGGCGATGATGCTGATCTACGTGCTGCTGGGCACCATCATGGAGGAGCTTTCGATGGTGCTGCTGACGATACCGGTGTTCTTTCCGATCGTGACCCAGCTCGGCTTCGACCCGGTGTGGTTCGGCGTGCTGATCGTGCTGGTGGTGCAGATCGGCCTGATCTCGCCGCCGGTGGGCATGAACCTGTTCGTGCTGAATTCGCTGCTCAAGGACGTGGCGCTCAAGCAGATCTTTCGCGGCGTTTGGATCTTCGTGGTCGCGCTGTGTGTGGGCCTGGGGTTGGTGCTGGAGTTTCAGCCCTTGGCGCTCTGGCTGCCCGGTTTCATGAAGTAGCGTGCGGCTGGCGCCGCCTTGTACGCGCGCCAACCCAGCAGCACACCGACGATCGCGGCGTACACCGCCACCTCGCCGAAGTTGCGCTTGCCCGCGCGCATCCAGAAGAAGTGCAGGATCGCGAGCAGCGCGACCGCATAGACGGTGCGGTGCAGCGCCTGCCAGCGCGCGGCGCCAAGCCACCGGATGGCCCGGTTGAACGAGGTCGCCGCCAGCGGCAGAAGCAGCGCGAAGGCGGCGGTGCCCACCAGGATGAACGGCCGTTTGGCGACGTCGCGAACGATGTCGCCCCACACCAACCCCATGTCGAACACCGCATAGGACAGGAAATGCAGCGCCGCATAGAACGCGGTGAACAGGCCGAGCATGCGGCGCAGCCGCCCCAGCGCCGTCAGGCCGCTCCACTGGCGCAGCGGTGTGACTGCCAGCGTCAGGCACAGGAAGCGCAGCGTCCAGTCCCCGAGCGAGCGGATCAGCGCCTCGGCCGGGTTGGGGCCGAGCGTTTGGCGCACGACGCCCAGCACCAGCAGCGTCAGCGGCAGCAGCGCGGCGGCGAACAGCACCGGCTTCGTGGCCGGATGCTGCAGCAGCGACTGCACGACGCGTCGCGTCATCGGGTCAAAACCACTTTCTCAGGTCCATGCCCGCGTACAGCGAACCGACCTGTGCCTCGTAGCCGTTGAACATGAGGGTCGGCCGCTTCTTGGCGAACAGATCGCCCTCGCCGATGCGCCGCTCGGTGGCCTGGCTCCAACGCGGGTGATCGACCGTCGGGTTGACGTTCGAATAGAACCCGTACTCGTTCGGTGCCGCGAGCGACCAGCTGGTGGTCGGCTGCTTTTCGACGAAGCGGATCTTGACGATGGACTTGGCGCTCTTGAACCCGTACTTCCAGGGGACCACCACGCGCACCGGTGCACCGTTCTGATTGGGCAGCACCTGGCCGTACATGCCAAAGGTCAGCAGCGTCAGGGCGTGCATGGCCTCGTCGATGCGAAGCCCCTCCACGTAGGGCCAATCCAGCACCGACGAGCGCAAGCCCGGCATCTGCGCCCGATCGGCAAGCGTCACGAACTGGACGTACTTGGCGCTGCCGGTGGGTTCGACCTTCCTGATCAGCTCCGACAGCGAATAGTCGACCCACGGTATCACCATCGACCACCCCTCGACGCATCGCAGCCGGTAGATGCGCTCCTCCATCGGCGCGAACCTCAGGAGGTCGTCGATGCCGAAGGTGCCTGGCTTGCGCACCTCGCCTTCGATGGCCACCGCCCACGGCCGCGTCTTCAGCGTGTGTGCGTGCTCGGCTGGGTCGCTCTTGTCGAGGCCGAACTCATAGAAGTTGTTGTAGTTGGTGGCATCGGCGATCGACGTGGGCTTGTCCATCGTGACGGCTCCCGGTACTGCGCTGCGTGCGCCCGTCAGCGGCGCGCCCCTGGCCGGGCTGGACTGCGACCATGCGACCTGCGGCCCGAGCGCAGCCACCGCGCCGATGGCACTCATCCAGCGGCGGCGCGACTCGAACACGGCCCGGGGCGTGATCTCGGAAGCAATGGGGTGGAGGAAACCACGGTCCTTGAGCGGCAGCATGAGGGTAACCTTCCGCGGAGCCTGCAGTTGGGTCGGACAGGTGGCGCGAACCTTACTGCGGACGGGTGGACGAGGCTGCGCTACGGGAATTGTCTACGCGCTCCGCCGGAACGGGCGCACGGCCCGTGGTCAGCCGAGCGTATCGCCGAACTGGGTATCGTCGATCACGTTGCCGAAGCCCACAGTATCGCCAAACAGACGCAACGAGTGCTGCATGCTGCGCTCACGGAAGCTCTTGCGCGAGAAGAGCTTGGCCTGTGCCTCCGGCGGCAGATCGGTGATGTTGATGAGGTTCTTCGCCACCAGCGTGTCGATCACGTCTTCGAGCACGCGGACGAAATCCGCGTCCAGACGAGCAAAGCCTTCGGAATTGCCAGCGGGTGGTGTGCCGCCACCGACAAAGGCGCGCACCTCCGGGTGATCCTCCGGCAGGAACTCCAACGTGCCGGCTTCGGCGTGGCGGTGCAGACTGACCACCTCGCCTTGTGCATTGCGGCGGACGTAGGGCATGGCGCAATATAGTGCGCGCGCCCCCGCGATGCGACGGCCGCGACCGATTCGCTCGGCGCGACCATGAAATATGGCCCGACCTGGCTAGTGCAGGCCGGCGATGTAGTCGGCGACTGCCTTGATTTCGCGGTCGCTCAAGCGTGCTGCAATGGCGGCCATCGGCAGGCTGTTGGCCCGCTGACCCGAGCGGAAGCCGTTGAGCTGGGACTCGGTGTAATCGGCATGCTGGCCGCCGAGGCGGGGATATTGTGCGGGGATGCCCGCGCCTGTCGGGCTGTGGCAGCCCGCGCAAGCCGGTACCTGCTTGTCGACGATGCCGCCGCGGTAGATCTTCTGCCCGAGGGCGTACAGCTCTTTGTCTTTGGCGAACCCGGGCTTGGCCTGCTTGCTGGCGTAGAACGCTGCCACGTTGCGCATGTCGCTGTCGGACAGCGCGCTGGCAAAGCCCTTCATGACCGGGTTGTTGCGCTTGCCGGACTTGAATTCGCTCAGTTGCTTGGCGATGTACTCCGGGTGTTGGCCGGCCAGGATCGGGTTCGCAGGGCTGCCGCGAGAGCCATCGGCCGTGTGGCAGGCACCGCATACCTGTGTCGACAGGGTCTCCCCCTTGGCTGGGTCGGGCTTGGCCGGTGCATTGGGCTCGGCGGCAACGACGGGCAGCGCCACTGCGGCAGCCAGCAACAGGACAAGGGGCGACTTCATGTGGTCAACCTCGGGCGGCTTGGGGCAAGCAAACCGGCGAATTTTACAATGGGTCATGGCCCTGCCCGATCTGCACGCCGGCTCGCCGGTCCAGGCTGCCCGCGCCTGGGCGCACTCGGCACGATTTCTCGTCACGGCGAGCCGCCTGCCCGAACTACCCGAGCAAGGCCCGCCGGAGATCGCGTTCGTCGGCCGCAGCAATGCGGGCAAATCGTCGGCGATCAATGCGTTGGCGCAGCACAAGCGCCTGGCTTTCGCGTCGAAGACACCTGGCCGCACCCAACACATCAACCTCTTCTGCGTCGGCCCACGCGACGCCCCCGATGCCACCTGGGTCGATCTGCCGGGCTACGGCTTTGCGGCCGTCGAGCGCGAATCGAAGAAGCGCTGGCAGGCGGTGGTCGCCGACTATCTGACCCAGCGCCACAACCTCGCTGGACTGGTGATGCTGGTCGACGCCCGCCATGGCTTCACCGATCTCGATCGTCAGTTGCTCGGCTACGTGTGGCCGCGACTCGCCAACGGGGACGTCAAGCTGCTGGTGCTGCTGACGAAGGCCGACAAGGTCAGCCGCCGCGACGCTCAGCGGGTTCTCGGCCTGGCGCAACGGGTGCTTGCCGAGGTGGCCACCGAGCATTCAGACATCGGCGTGACGCTGTTTTCGGCGGTCTCGGGGCAGGGGCTCGACGATGTCGTGCTGACCCTTCGGTCCTGGGCAAAGTTGCACTCGACGTAGATCCGACACCAGCGGGCGGCAGCGCCACGCGACGGTGCAGCGCATCTCTTCCGATGCTCAGCCAAACAGCGTGGGACCGGGATCCCGGGATACGTGTCCGACGCGTCCGCTCGCATCGCCGATCAATGAACGCGGCGAAAAGACGCGCGCAAGGCCTGCGGCCGCCAAGCGCTCGATGGCCACGCTGCGGATAGCCCAGTGACGCGCTTCGTTGGCGTCCAGCAGCAGCAAGGGACCGGGCATCCGTGCGCGCCACAGGATCAACGCGCGGCGCCAGCGGCCGCGTAGAACGATCGAGAGCCAAGAGCCCGCGCGCCACGCGTTCACCACGTCACCGGGTTCGGGCTCGGCGTCGCCACCACGGCGCATCGGCGCCTGCATGAGGTCGGCAATGCCGGCGTCGAGCGGCAACGATGCCGCATGGCCACCGGGCGCTCCTGCAGTCTCTGCGCTGAGCCTCGCGATGTAGGCTGCCGCCGCCGACACCGCGCGCGCGAAGCGCTGCCGCTCGAAGACCACGAGGCGGTCGGCCGCGGTCTGAAACGGCCGCGCGTCGGTTCCCGCTTGAGACACCAAGTGCTCGACCAGGCCTTGGGCGAAGGCGATGTTGGCGCGGCGGTCGCCGACCTCCCGGGTCTGCATCAGGAATCCGAGTTGATCCATGAACAGCCAGACCGGGTGTCGCGTATTGGCGAGAACGCGTGCATCGGCCAGGGTCTGACGCAGCACGGCGGGGTACAGGCGCGACAGCAACGGCAGGCTGTCGCGCGGCAGCCGCCGATCAGCGAGGATCGCGTCGTACAGCTGAGACAGCCGTTCGACCGTGTGCTCCTCGGGCGCCGGCTGGCCCGTGTGCGAGGGGGCGTCCCGTGCGCCGTGGCGGGTCGAAGAAACGAGGGCCTGCTCCACGCGGTGCAAGAGGTCGTGCACCGATTCGGGCAGCCACACATCGTCGGCCGGGGAGTTGGCGCGATCGAGCGAGCGGCGTGCGCGCATCGCGTCCGTCAGTTCGGTGACCACGCCCTCGTTCACCACCGTGCGGTGTGCCGCGGGTGTGATGCCCATCGCATGCAGCCGCGAACACGCTGCGGCGTAATTGTCGCG
>DATIFD010000255.1:0-2682 GCA_035455385.1 Burkholderiaceae bacterium | reverse complement strand
CTCGGCGAGGGCGCCGCCTTCCTGGTGCTGGAGTCGGCGCAACGGGCACAGCGCCGCGGTGCCCGCGTGCACGGCCAACTCGCCGGCAGCGGCGTGTCGTGCGACGCCACGCACCTGACCAAGCCCGACAGCGCCGGACAGCAGCGCGCGCTGCGCGCGGCGCTGGCCGATGCCGGTGTCGCTGCCGTCGACATCGGCTACTGCAATGCGCACGGCACGGCCACGCCGATCGGCGACGTGGTCGAGTGCGATGCGCTGCGCGCGGTATGGGGCGACGCGATCGACGGCCTGTGGGTCAGCTCGACCAAGGCACTGCACGGGCACCTGCTGGGCGCTGCCGGCGCGCTGGAAGCGGTGGTGACGCTGCTGGCGCTGCGCGAGCAACGCCTGCCGCCGAATGCGCATTGCGAGTCGCCCGATCCGCGCTGCGCAGTGCGCCTGGTGCTTCAGCCGCTGCGCAGTGCGCAGCGACTGAACGCGGCGATCAGCAGTTCGTTCGCGTTCGGCGGAACCAACACGGTGCTGGTGTTCACGCGCGCGTGAAACATTTCAGTAACGGACCTCGCGGCCGGGCATGCGCGCCGGAGGGCCATGATGGCCGTGGCCGTAGCCGGGGTACCAGGCCACGGGGTACGGACGATGCACCGGATGGCGGACCCAGCGACCGCCGACCCAGACCGGCGGGCCATAGACCACGCGCGGTACGAACACAGGTTGCGCGTACACCGGTTGCGCGTACACCGGTGGCGCGTACACCGGCGCCGGCATCACGACGGGCGGCGGCACGTAGACCGGCGCAGCCACCACCGGAATCCCGTTGGTGATCACGGTGCCCACCGACACGCCGGGGCCGATCGGCGCCTGGATGCCGACGCTCCAGGCCACGTTGGTGGCATGCGCCGGCCCGGCAGCCAGCGCGGCCAGCGTACCGACGGCCATCAGGGTGCGTGCGACGACGGAAGCCATGGTGATCTCCTGCAACGATCGGCGGCGGATGCGCCGGCCTTGCATCGTTCAACGGCGCAGGCCGCGATCCGGTTCACCGCGCCGACGCCTCGGCAGGTAAAGGCTTGTGAACGGACCGATAGAATCGTTGCGCCGGCTGCCTCCGCGGTCGGCACGTGCTCGATGTCAGCGCCCACCAAGAACGAAGCCCCGCCCAAGCCCGTCAACTTCCTGCGCCAGGTGATCGAGCGCGATCTCGCCGTGGGGGTGTACGCGCAGCGGCACTTCGGCGGCAGCCCCGGCGACGGCGCGCACCATGCCGCCGGCCCGCCCGACGTGGCGCGCATCCGCACCCGATTCCCGCCCGAACCCAACGGCTACCTGCACATCGGGCACGCCAAGAGCGTGTGCCTGAACTTCGGGCTGGCGCAGGAGTTCGGCGGCGTGTGCCACCTGCGTTTCGACGACACCAACCCGGAGAAGGAAGAGCAGGAGTTCGTCGACGCCATCATCGAGATGGTGCACTGGCTCGGCTGGAGCTGGGACGCCAACGGCGTGAGCCATCTCTACTACGCCAGCGACTACTTCGACTTCATGTACCGCGCGGCCGAGCACCTGATCGACGCTGGCCTGGCCTACGTCGACGAGCAGAGCGCGGAAGCGATGCGCTTCAGCCGCGGCGACTTCAACACCCCGGGCACCGACAGCCCGTACCGCAACCGCCCGAAGGACGAGAACCTGCGGCTGTTCCGCGAGATGCGCGATGGCAAACATGCCGACGGCGCGATGGTGCTGCGCGCGAAGATCGACATGGCCTCGCCCAACATCAACCTGCGCGACCCGACGCTGTACCGCATCAAGCGCGCGACGCACCACAACACGGGCGACCGCTGGTGCATCTACCCGATGTACACCTATGCGCATCCGATCGAGGACGCGCTGGAGAACATCACGCACAGCATCTGCACGCTGGAGTTCGAGGACCAGCGGCCGTTCTACGACTGGCTGCTCGGCAAGCTCGCCGACGGCGGCCTGCTGCAGCGGCCGCTGCCCAAGCAGATCGAATTCGGGCGGCTCAACCTCACCTACGTGATCACCAGCAAGCGGCGCCTGAAGCAACTGGTCGACGAGGGTCACGTCTGGGGCTGGGACGACCCGCGCATGCCGACGCTGGCGGGCATGCGCCGGCGCGGCTACACGCCGGCGTCGATCCGCAAGATGGCCGACGACACCGGCGCGTCGAAGACCAACATCTGGGTCGACTACTCGGTGCTCGAGATCGCGCTGCGCGACGACCTCGAGCCGCAGGCACCGCGCGCGATGGCGGTGCTCGACCCGCTGAAGCTCAAGCTCGCCAACTGGGGCGACGTGTTCGGCAGCGCCGCGCACCGCGAGCCCTGCGCCGCACCGGCGCATCCGCAGCGGCCCGAGCTGGGACAACGCCACTTCACGCTCGGCCCCGAGGTGTGGATCGAGCGCAACGACTTTGCCGAGGTGCCGCCGAAGGGTTTCTTCCGCCTGGTTCCGCCCCGGACGCTGCCGGACGGCAGCGTCATGCCCGGCAGCAAGGTGCGGCTGAAGTACGGCGTGGTGGTCGAGTGCACCGGCTGCGAGAAGGATGCGCAAGGTCGCGTCGGCGCGGTGCTGGCGCGCGTGGTGCCCGACACCAAGAGCGGCACGCCGGGTGCCGACGCGGTGAAGGTCAAGGGCACGATCACCTGGGTCGGCGCGCATGCG
>DATIFD010000254.1:0-15429 GCA_035455385.1 Burkholderiaceae bacterium | reverse complement strand
CAAGCTGATGAACAGCCTGCTGCTGTCCATGCCGGGCTCCCCCATCATCTACTACGGCGACGAAATCGGCATGGGCGACAACGTCTACCTCGGCGACCGCAACGGCGGCTTCAGCCGCGCTGATCCGCAGCGCTTGTACCTGCCGCCGATCCAGGACCCGATCTACGGCTTCGAGGCGGTCAACGTCGAGGCGCAGATGCGCGAGCCGTCGTCGCTGCTGAACTGGACGCGGCGGCTGCTCGCGGTGCGCTCGAGCAGCCAGGCCTTCGGTCGCGGACGCTTCACGATGCTGCACCCTGGCAACCGCAAGATCCTCGCATACCTGCGCGAACTCGATGACGAGGTGGTGCTGTGCGTGGCCAACGTCAGCCGCACCGCGCAGCCCGTGGAGCTGGAGCTGTCGAACTACCGCGGCCGCGTGCCGGTCGAGCTGATCGGGCGCAATGCGTTCCCGCCGGTCGGCGACGTGCCGTACTTGCTGACGCTGCCGGCGTACGGCTTCTTCTGGTTCCGTCTGGCCACCGACGCCGACCCGCCGCGCTGGCACGCCGAGCGCATGCCGGTGGAGGATCTGGCGGTGGTGGTGCTGTTCGACGGCTGGAACAGCTTCTTCCGCAGCCGCGTCGTGCCGTGGCGCATCGGCATGGCGGAGAAGACGCGCGCACAGCTCGAACGCGAGCTGCTGCCGCGCTTCCTGTTGCGCCAGCGCTGGTACGCTGCGAAGTCCGAGGCGCTCGCGCAGGTGACGCTGGTCGACCACGCGCTGCTCAGCGAAGGGCGTGAGCAGTGGCTGCTGACGCTGGCCGACGCGCAGGCGCCATCCGGAACGTCGCGCTACTTCGTGCCGCTGACGATCGCCTTCGAAGACCACGACGAGGAGCGCGTGCGACAGCTCAGCGCCGCAGCCGTCGCCAAGGTCCGCCAGCAGGCGAGCGTCGGGTTGCTGGCCGACGCGATGGCCGACCCCACGTTCTGCGTTGCGCTGGTGAAGGCCATCGGCAGCGGTCGCAGCGCAAAGGCCGAGGGTGGCGGCGTGCAGTTCACGCGCAGCCGCTCGTTCGACGAGGTTGTCGGCGATGCGCTGTCCGGCGACACCACAGTGCGCCGGCTGATGACGAGCAGCAACTCGGTGAGCCTGATCGGCGAGCGGCTGTTCCTCAAGGCCTATCGTCGCCTGCAGGCCGGTGAAAGTCCCGAACTCGAGATGGGGCGCTTCCTCACCGACGTCGGTTTCGCGCACTGTGTGCCGGTGGCCGGCAGCGTCAGCTTCGTCGACGCCAGCGGCGAGGCCACGACGCTGGCGCTACTGCAGGCCCAGGTCACGAACCAGGGCGATGCCTGGAGCTTCGTGGTCGATCAGGTGGCGCACATGCTCGAGTCGGCGGGCACGGCGGTCGTCGGCGAAGGCGGTACCGGCGTGGTCGAGCGCATGCGCGTGCTGGCGCGACGCATCGGTGAACTGCACGTCGCGCTGGCGCGGCACACCGGCGACCCTGCGTTCGATCCCGAGTCGGTCGAGGCGGACGACCTGCGGCTGTGGGGCTCTGCGGTCGAGCACGAGATCGACGCGACGCTCGAGCGCCTGGCGCCGCGTGACGACTGGCCGCCCGCGCTGGCCGCGCTGGCTGCAGGCGTCAGGCAGGCCCGCCCAGTGTTGCGCGAGCGCGCATCGCGCGCGGCCGCGGCCGCACCGGTGGGCATGAAGACGCGGCTGCACGGCGACCTGCACCTCGGCCAAGTGCTGCTGCGCCGCGATGATTTCCTGATCATCGACTTCGAGGGCGAGCCGCAACGTACGCTGGCCGAGCGGCGTGCCAAGCACAGCGCGTTGCGCGATGTCGCCGGCATGCTGCGCTCGTTCGACTATGCGCGCCACAGCGCGCTGGACCGGGTGGCGAAGACGGCCCCGGAGCTGGAGCGCCTCGCCCCGGTGGCGCAGGCCTGGGGCCAGCAGGTGCGCGGTGCCTTCCTGGACGCCTACCGTGAGGTCGCGCTCGCCGGCGGGTTGTATGCGGACGAGACCGCGTACACCGCGGCGCAGGAGGCACTCGCCTTGTTCGAAATCGAAAAGGCGCTCTACGAGCTTCGCTACGAACTGGACAACCGACCCGATTGGGTCGGCGTGCCTCTGGCCGGCCTCGCGGCGCTGGCCGGACTGACGACTTGAATCGCACTGGGGGCGTGACATGCAAGACCTGAATATGCTGCTCGAACCGGCGCGCGCCTTGCTGCAGGAGGTCGGCGCCTTTCTGCCCAGGCTGCTGGTGGCGCTGGGCGTGCTGATCATCGGCTGGCTGGTGGCCAAGGGCTTGCGTCTGGGCGCTGTGAAGGCGCTGCGCGCGTTCAACTTCCATGTGTTGACCGATCGCGCCGGTATCGACAACTTCCTGCAGCAAGGCGGCACCCAGAAGGACGCAACCGACCTGATCGGCATCATCGTCTACTGGCTGGTGATCATCGCTGCGCTGATCGTCGCATCCAACGGGCTGGGCCTGGCGCAGGTGACCGAACTGCTGACGCGTGTCCTGCTGTTCCTGCCCAAGCTGCTCGTCGCGCTGGTGCTGCTGATCTTCGGCGCCTACTTCGGCCGCTTCGTCGGGCTGGCGATCACCACGCATCTGCGCAATGCCGAGGTCGCCGATGCCGAGTTGCTCGGCCACGCGGTGCAGTATGCGATCGTGGCGTTCGTCGTCCTGCTGGCGTTCGACCACCTCGACATCGGCGGTGGCCTGATTCAGAACACCTTCCTGATTCTGTTGACCGGCGTGGTGCTGGCCCTGGCGCTGTCGTTCGGACTCGGTGGGCGCGATCGCGCGGCGGAGCTGCTGGAGCGCTGGTTTCCGCGCGAGAGACCGCCCGATCAGCGCCGATGAGCGCGACTGCGGCGATCAACACGGCCTGCCGGACGTGCAAGACTCTGGGCTACCTGGTCCGTGCTGCGCATTCGACACGCGATGGAGAGCCCTTACCGAAACCCGACCTACACCGGTCTTGCGATACGCGGCGCTCAGCGCCGCGTTCGCGTGAGCGCGCCGGATCCGGCGCATGCGACGCTGCTGCAGGCCTGCTCGCAGGCCTCGCTGCAGCTGCTTCAGCACAACATGTCGCCGGGCGGCATCCTCGCGGCCAGCGGCACCGAGGCCGCGCAGGCACGGCGCTACACGCGCGTGTTCGGTCGCGACGCAGCGATCTGCGCGCTGGCGATGTGCGGCAGCGGCGTGGCCGCGCTGGAAGACGGTGCCTTCGAGAGCCTCGACACCCTGGCCGAGCACCAGGGCGCCAACGGGCAGATCGCCAAGTACGTCGATACCGACCAGCAGGAGGCCGACTTCTGGTACGTCGGATGCATCGACGCGACCCTGTGGTGGCTGATCGCCTGCGACCACTTGCGCCGGCGTACGCCCGGTCAGGCGCAACGCTGGCAGGCGCCGATCGAGCGCGCGATCGCGTGGCTGTTGGCGCAGGAGCACCAGCACTTCCGCCTGCTGCAGCAGAACGAGGCGAGCGACTGGGCCGACATCATGCCGCGCTCGGGCTTCGTGCTCTACACCAATGCGCTCTGGTATGCCGTCAAGCGTCGCTTCGGTCTGACGCACGCCGAGGCCACGCGCGAACACTTCGACCACCTGTTCCACCCCGATCGCAGCGACATGCCCGCGTACCATCGCGCACGCTTGCTGCGCCACTACGTCGCGCGCGGCAAGCGCGATCGCGGTCTGTACCTGAGCTTCGTCAACCTGGCTGCCGGTGGCGACGAGGGCGACGTGTTCGGCAACGTGCTGGCCGTGCTGTGCGGCTTGGCCGGCGAGTCGATGGGGCAACGCATCGCCGACACGCTGCGCAAGGCGCACGCCGCCGACCCGTATCCGATCCGCGTCGTGCTGCGCCCGTTGTCGGACCGCCACCCGCAGTGGCGTGCGTACATGGGCCGGCACCGCCTGAATCATCCGCACCAGTACCACAACGGCGGCATCTGGCCTTTCGTCGGCGCCTTCTGGGCCATGGCGCTGGCACGGCTGGGCCACACCGACTGGGCCTGGCAGGAACTGGCGCGCGTGGCGCGCGCCAACGAGCGCGATGGCTGGCGCTTCACCGAGTGGTTCCACGGCCGGACGGTGGCGCCCGAGGGCATGGCCGGCCAGAGCTGGAACGCAGCGGCGTTTCTGTTCGCGCAACGGGCGCTGCAGGGCGACGATCTGTTCGCCGCGTTCGCCTGACCGGAGCGCTACGGCTCGCGGCGCTGCGCCTCGAGTTCGCGCAACTCGGTCTTCGGCACCTTGCCGTAGTTGTTCTTCGGCAGCGCATCGACGAATCGGTAGTGCTTGGGCCGCTTGAAGCGCGCGATCTGCTCGAGGCAGTGGGTGTCGAGTTCGGCCGCGCTCACCGGCGAACGCGCGACGACGTAGGCGACGACGACCTCGCCCCATTCGTCGTCATGCCGGCCGATCACGCTGGCCTCCTGCACCGCGGGGTGTTGCAGCAAGACCTCCTCGACCTCGCGCGGGTAGATGTTGCTGCCACCGGAGATGATCAGGTCTTTGCTGCGGTCCAGCAGCGTCAGGAATCCCTCGTCGTCGAGGCGACCGACGTCGCCGGTGTAGAGCCAGCCGTCGCGAATCGCTGCCGCAGTCGCCTCGGGCTGCTGCCAGTACCCCTGCATCACGATGTCGCCGCGCACGCAGACTTCGCCGATGGATCCCACCGCGAGCGCGGCGCCGGCGGCGTCGCGGATCGACACTTCGAGCATCGGTTGCGCGTAACCCACCGACGCCAGCCTCTCGCGATGGCGCGGGTGTGCGGTGTCGTTAATCACGTCGCGCGGCAGCACCGTGATCGTCATCGGACTCTCGCCCTGGCCGTAGATCTGCGCGAAGTGCGGCCCGATCACCTGCAGCGCACGCTCGATGTCGGCCCGGTACATGGGGCCTCCGCCGTAGGTGATGGTGGCCAGGCCGTCGGGGCGCCGGCCGATCTGCTCGACCTGGTCGACCAGGCGTCGCACCATGGTCGGCGCGGCGAAGAACGACGCCTGTTTCCAGTGGGCCGCCAGTTCGACGATCTCCATCGGGTCGAAACCCCCCGACGCGGGCACGACGTTGATGCCGGCATGCATCACATAGGGCAGGTGGTACAGCCCGCCGCCGTGCGACAGCGGTGCCGGATGCAGCATCACGTCGCCGGCGGCCACGCCCTGCACCTCGCTCAGGTACGCCAGGCTGGCCATCCGCAGCTGGCGCATCCCGAGCACCACGCCCTTGGGCCGACCGGTGGTGCCGCTGGTGTAGAACAGCCAGGCCGGATCGGTGTCGCTGCGCGGGCTCGGCTCGCGCCGCACCGCGCCCCCGGCTCGCTCGAGTGGCGGCAACTGGGTGTGCAGCTCGATGCCCGCGCCGCTGTCGCGCAGGTCATCGCGCTGGGCGGCATCGACGAAGGCCAGACTGGCGCCGCTGTGGTCGAGGATCCAGGCCACCTCGCGCGGGTGCAGCTTGGCGTTGATCGGCACCGCCGCGGCGCCGGCCCACCAGATGCCCCACAGCAGGACCAGATATTCGGGCCGGTTGCCCATGAACAGGCCGACCCGGTCGCCCGGCGCAACGCCGCGGTCGTGCAGCCACGCGGCCAGTGCAGCGGCATCGCGCCCCAACTCGCCATAGCTGCACCAGGGCTGCAGGCCGTGCCCGATCGCCGTGCGACCGCCGTCGCGCTGCGCGGTTCGCGCCAGCCACAGCGCGAGGTTCATCGAAAGCCCTCCTCGAACCCGCCGGACGCCTGCGGTTAGGCCGGCGCCAGCGGCGCGAGAATAGCGCAGCCCAACGATCGACCCGCCATTGCGCCGACATGAACGGCCTTGCGTCCCCCGCCACGCCGCGCCTGGCGCTGTACCTCGACCTCATCCGCTGGGACCGGCCCGCTGGCTGGCTGCTGTTGCTGTGGCCGACGCTGTCGGCGCTGTGGATCGCCGCCGACGGCTTTCCCGGCTGGCATCTGCTGCTCGTGTTCGTCGCCGGCACGGTCACCATGTGCAGCGCCGGCTGCTGCGTGAACGACGTCGCTGATCGCGACTTCGACCGCCACGTCAAGCGCACCGCGCAGCGACCGGTCACCGCCGGCAAGGTCAGCGTGCGCGAGGCGATGACCCTGGGCAGCGCGCTGGGCCTGGTGGCCTTCGCGCTGGTGCTGACGACCAACCCGCCGACGGTGTGGCTGTCGGTCGCCGGCCTGGTGGTGACGCTGCTGTACCCTTTTGCCAAGCGCGTGACGCCGATACCGCAGGCGGTGCTCGGGGTCGCCTTCAGCTTCGGCATTCCGATGGCCTTTTCGGCGGTGCTCGGCGCGCCGGATTGGTCGCTGCGCGCGGTGCCCGACGCGGTGCCCCCGCACGCCTGGTGGCTGCTGGCCGGCAACCTCTTCTGGGTGCTGGCGTACGACACGGAGTACGCGATGGTCGACCGCGACGACGACCTGCGAGTCGGCATGAAGACCTCGGCCATCACCCTCGGACGCTTCGACGTGCCGGCCGTGATGGGCTTCTACGCCGTCCACCTGGTCAGCTGGTCGGCCATCGGCGACGCGTTGGGACTGGGATTCTGGTACCAGCTCGGCATCGCGGTGGCTGCCGGGCAGGCGCTGTGGCACTACACGCTGATTCGCGGCCGCACGCGCGAAGGCTGCTTCAAGGCCTTTCGTGTCAATCACTGGCTGGGTGCCAGTGTGTTCGCAGGTGTCGCGCTGGACCTGGCGCTGCGCTAACGGCCGTCGGGTGGCGCCGCTGCGCCGAACTCGTCGCCGAGCGTTCGGGCGCGCTCGCGCGCCGCGTGCAGCGCGCGCACGAACGCGGCCTTGACCGCGTCGTTGTCGAGCGACATCAGCGCGGCGTAGGTGGTGCCCCCTTTGGAGGTGACCCGCTCGCGCAACGCCGCCGGCGAATCGCTCGACTGCTGCGCCAGCGCGGTGGCGCCGGCAAAGGTGGCCAGCGCCAGGCGACGCCCCTGCTCGACGGTGAGGCCCATCTCGCCGGCGGCCTGGATCATTGCCTCGATGAAGTAGTAGACATACGCCGGCCCCGAGCCCGACAAGGCGGTCACCGCGTCGAGGTCGCGCTCACGGGTCAGCCACATCAGTTCTCCGCTGGGCGCGAGCACGCTCTCGGCGGCCGCGCGATCGGCTTCGCTGACCGCGGGCGTGGCGAACAGACCGGTGATCCCCAGGCCGACCAGCGCCGGGGTGTTGGGCATCGCGCGCACCACCCGCTGACTGCCGGTGGCCGCTATCAAGGCATCGGTGCGGATACCGGCCATCACGCTGAGCTGCAATGCGCCGGCTACGTGCGGCGCGCACGGCCTGGCAGCGACGGCGAACGATTGCGGTTTGACCGCCCACACCACCAGCGGCACCCCTTCGAGGTGGCCATCGGCCGCGGGCAGCGCTAGCACGCCGAATTGCAGCGCCAGGCGCGCGCGCTGGCGGTCGTCGGGCTCGATCATCAGCACCGTCGCCGGCGCCCGACCGCCTCTGAGCAGGCCGCCGACCAGCGCGCTGGCCATGTTGCCGCCGCCGACGAAGGCGATTTCGGGGCGGATGGCGTTGTTCATCACATCCAGTGTAGAGGCGCGCCCGTCGATCATCGGCCGCTCGACTGTTGCGCGCGCCACGCAGAGCCCACGAATGAAGGGCCGCATTTGCGCGGATGACGACGCCGTCGCGGCGCCGGCCTTCCTCTGATTGCGCAACCGCTGCGTACACGCCTACAGTGCCGCGTTTTGACCCCGCGAGGTGCGCCGCCATGAGCAAGCTGTCCTATGTCACCGAATCGCCCGACAGCCCCTGGAGCACCTACCTCGCGCAGGTCGACCGCGTGGTGCCTTACCTGGGCAAGCTGGCGCGCTGGGTGGAGACGCTCAAACGCTGCAAGCGGGCATTGATCGTCGACGTGCCGATCGAGCTCGACGACGGTTCGGTGGCGCACTTCGAGGGCTTCCGCGTCCAACACAACCTGTCGCGCGGCCCCGGCAAGGGCGGCCTGCGTTACCACCCGGCGGTGACGCTCGAGGAGGTGATGGCGCTGGCGGCGTGGATGTCGATCAAGAACGCCGCCGTCAACCTGCCCTACGGCGGGGCCAAGGGCGGCATCCGCGTCGACCCGAAGACGCTGTCGATGAAGGAGCTGGAGCGGCTGACGCGCCGCTACACCAGCGAGATCGGGATCATCATCGGCCCACACCAGGACATTCCGGCGCCGGACGTCAACACCAACGCCCAGATCATGGCCTGGGTCATGGACACCTACTCGATGAACGTCGGCGCCACCGCCACCGGCGTGGTCACCGGCAAGCCCGTCGACCTGGGCGGCTCGCTCGGCCGCGTCAAGGCCACCGGGCGCGGCGTGTTCGTCACCGGGCGCGAGGCCGCGCGCCGGCTGAACATCGACCTGCAGGGCGCGCGCGTCGCGGTGCAGGGGTTCGGCAACGTCGGATCGGCAGCGGCCGAACTGTTCCACGCCGCGGGCTCGAAGATCGTGGCGGCGCAGGATCACACCGGCACCATCGTCAACGCCAACGGGCTGGACCTGGCCACGCTGATGCCGCACGTGCGCGAGACCGGCGGCCTGGCCGGCTTCAAGGGCGCCGAGGTGGCCGACGACGAATCGTTCTGGGACGTCGACTGCAACATCCTGATCCCGGCCGCACTCGAGGGGCAGATCACCGCGCCGCGCGCACGACGCATCAAGGCCAGGCTGATCCTCGAGGGCGCCAACGGCCCGACGCTGCCGGCGGCCGACGACGTGCTGGCTGACCGCGGCATCCTGGTGGTGCCCGACGTGATCTGCAATGCCGGCGGCGTCACCGTCAGCTACTTCGAGTGGGTGCAGGACTTCAGCTCGTTCTTCTGGACCGAGGACGAGATCAACCTGCGGCTGGACAAGATCATGGTCGGCGCGTTGAAACGCATCTGGGACACCGCGGACCAGCACAAGATCTCGCTGCGTACCGCGACCTTCGCGGTGGCCTGCGAGCGCATCCTGATGGCGCGCGTCGAACGCGGCCTCTATCCCTGACCGTCCGCGAGCCGCGCCAGGCGCTCCCGCCGCCCGAAGATCGCGCTGCCCACGCGCACGATGGTGGCGCCCTCGGCGATTGCCGCCTCGAGATCGTCGCTCATGCCCATCGACAGCGTGTCCAGGGCAAGCCCCGCAGCATTGAGCTCGGCCAGCAAACGAGCCAGTGCGTGGTGCGGCGCCCGCTGCGCCGCGAAGTCGCCAAGGGGCTCGGGAATGGCCATCAGCCCGCGCAGGCGCAGCCGCGGCAAGGCCGCGACGGCACGCGCCAGCGCCAAGGTGTCGACGGGCGCGACGCCGCTCTTGCTGGCCTCGCCGCTGACGTTGACCTGCAGGCACACCTGCAGCGGCGGCAACTCGTCGCCGCGCAGCGCCGACAGCCGCTCGGCGATCTTCAGGCGATCGACGCTGTGCACCCAGTCGAACAACGCGGCGACGACGCGCGCCTTGTTGCTCTGCAGTGGCCCGATCAAGTGCCACTCGATACGCCCGCGCAGGTCCGTCAGCGCCTGCATCTTCTCGACCGCCTCCTGCACGTAGTTCTCTCCGAACGCGCGCTGGCCGGCTGCATACGCCTCGCGCACCGCGTGTGGGCCGAAAGTCTTTGTCACAGCCAGCAACGTGACGCTTTGCACGGGACGTTGCGAGGTCTCGCATGCAGTCGCGATACGCGTGCGCACTTGTTGTAACTTCGCTGCGACGCTGCTCATAATCCCGCGCAGCCTACACCTCGCAAGCGCCTCATGGACATCACGCAACTGCTCGCGTTCTCGGTGAAGAACAAGGCCTCCGACCTGCACCTGTCGTCGGGCCTGCCGCCGATGATCCGCGTGCACGGCGACGTGCGTCGCATCAACGTCGACCCGCTCGAGCACAAGCAAGTGCACGACATGGTGTACGACATCATGAACGACGCGCAGCGCAAGCATTTCGAGGACACGCTGGAGTGCGACTTCAGCTTCGAGATCCAGGGTCTGGCGCGCTTCCGCGTCAACGCGTTCAACCAGAACCGCGGCGCCGGCGCCGTGTTCCGCACGATCCCGAGCAAGATCCTGACGTTGGAGCAGCTGAGCACGCCCAAGGTTTTCGCCGAGCTGGCGCTCAAGCCGCGCGGCCTGGTGCTGGTGACGGGGCCCACGGGATCCGGCAAGAGCACGACGCTGGCGGCGATGGTCAACCACCTGAACGAGAGCGAATACGCACACGTGCTGACAGTGGAAGACCCGATCGAATTCGTGCACGAGAGCAAGAAGTGCCTCATCAACCAACGCGAGGTGGGTCCGCACACGCTCAGCTTCGCCAACGCGCTGCGCTCAGCACTGCGCGAGGACCCCGACGCCATCCTCGTGGGTGAAATGCGCGATTTGGAGACGATCCGGCTGGCCCTGACCGCGGCCGAGACCGGGCACCTGGTGTTCGGCACGCTGCACACCAGTTCGGCCGCCAAGACGATCGACCGCGTGGTCGACGTCTTTCCCGCGGCCGAGAAGGAAATGGTGCGCGCGATGCTGTCGGAGTCGCTGATCGCCGTGATCTCTCAGACGCTGTGCAAGCTGAAGGATGGCTCGGGCCGTGTCGCGGCGCACGAGATCATGATCGCCACCTCGGCGATCAAGAATCTGATCCGCGAAAACAAGATCGCGCAGATGTATTCGTCGATCCAAACCGGCCAGTCCGCCGGCATGCAGACGCTCGACCAGAACCTGACCGACCTCGTGCGTCGCAACGTCGTCTCGCCGGCCGAGGCGCGCGCCAAGGCCAAGTTCCCGGAAAACTTCCCCGGCTGACCGCCGTACCCATGCCGTGAAGAAACTCCTCGATCGCATCGCCGGCAGCCGCCGCGAGAATCCCGAGACGCCGGATTCCGGCTTCTTCTCCACCATGTTCCTCGAGCGCGAGGAGGAAACGCCGCCGCTGGTGCCGTGGGCCGTGCGGGCCAGCCAACTGCAGGCGAGCGCGCTGTCGGCGGACGACGGCGCGCAGAAGTTCACCCGCGCCTGGAACAACGACCGCCATGCGGTCGCGCTGACCGACGCAGAGATGAAGCGGCTGACGGAGTACCTGTCGTTCGTCAGCCTGACACCGGACAGCGAGGTCATCGCCCAGGACGAGCAGGGCGACTATCTGCTGATCGTGCTGGAGGGCACCATCGCCGTCGACCGCGTGCAGCCCTGGGGCGGCCGTGCCCGCCTGGGCGAAGCCCGCGTGGGCGACCTGCTGGGCGAGATGTCGCTGCTCGACGCCGGCACGCGCTTCTCGTCGTGCCGCACGTTGACACCGTGCGTGGTGGCCGTGCTGGAAGCCAACGCGCTCGACCGCATGATGAAGGACGATCCGCGGCTCGCCGCGGTGTTGCTGGCCGCGCTGGCGCGCCGGCTGTCGCTGCGGCTGCGTCAGGCAAGCGCCCGCCTGAGCGCACTGCTGACCAGCTCGACCTGAGGCCGCCGGGAGATCACGAACCATGGAACGCGACCAGGCATCGAAGTTCGTCAACGACCTGCTGCGCCTGATGATCTCGCGCAACGGCTCGGACCTCTTTCTCACAGCCGACTTCCCGCCGGCGATCAAGGTCGACGGCCGCGTGACCAAGGTCAGCCCGCAGCCGCTGACCGGTCAGCACACGATGGCGCTTGCCCGCGCCGTGATGAACGACAAGCAGGCGGCCGAGTTCGAGAAGACCAAGGAGTGCAACTTCGCGATCTCGCCGCAGGGCATCGGGCGCTTCCGCTGCAACGCGTTCGTGCAAATGGGCCACATCGGCCTGGTGTTCCGCGTCATCCCGCAGGCGCTGCCGACGGTCGACCAGCTCGGCCTGCCCAAGGTGCTGAAGGACGTGGCGATGACCAAGCGCGGCCTGGTCATCATGGTGGGCGCCACCGGCTCTGGCAAGAGCACGTCGCTGGCGGCGATGGTCGACTGGCGCAACGAGCACTCGCACGGACACATCATCACGATTGAGGATCCGGTGGAGTTCGTGCACCCGCACAAGAACTGCATCATCACGCAGCGCGAGGTCGGCATCGACACCGACGGCTGGGAGGCGGCGCTGAAGAACACGCTGCGCCAGGCGCCCGACGTCATCCTGATGGGCGAGATCCGCGACCGCGAGACGATGGAGCACGCAGTGGCGTTCGCCGAGACCGGCCACCTGTGCATGGCCACGCTGCACGCCAACAGCTCCAACCAGGCGCTGGACCGCATCATCAACTTCTTCCCCGAGGAGCGGCGCGATCAGCTGCTGATGGACCTGTCGCTGAACCTCAAGGGGATCGTCTCGCAGCGCCTGCTGCCGCGCGAGGAGGGCAAGGGCCGGATCGCCGCGGTGGAGATCCTGCTGAACACCCCGCTGGTGTCCGACATGATCTTCAAGGGCGAGGTCGGCGAGTTGAAGGAACTGATGAAGCGTTCGCGCGAGCTCGGCATGCAGACCTTCGACCAGGCGCTGTTCGACCTGTACGAGCAACGCCACGTGTCCTACGAGGACGCGCTGCGCAATGCCGACTCGGTCAACGACCTGCGGCTGCAGATCAAGCTCAACAGCCAGCGCGCACGCAACCAGGACTTGGCCGCGGGCACCGAGCACTTGACGATCGTGTGATGCCGACGCGCCTGAAGGCGCGTCGTCTGGCTCGGTCGCTGTTGACGACCTGCCCCAGAGGGACCCAGACGCCGCGCGAGGCACGCGTCTTAAACTGCGGCCCTTTCCAATTGAGGGCCGTCATGAAGACCTACGAACCGACGCCGTCGCGCAAGACCGCCTTTCTCGGGCTGGGGGTGATGGGACATCCGATGGCGGGGCACCTGGCGCGTGCCGGCCACGAGGTCTGCGTGTTCAACCGCACCGCGGCCAAGGCACAGGCATGGACCAAGGAGTACGGCGGCCGCTCGGCGCCGACACCGCGCGAGGCCGCCGCGGGCGCCGACTTCGTGTTCTGCTGCGTCGGCAACGACGACGACCTGCGCTCGGTGGTGCTGGGCGATCACGGCGCCTTCGCCGGCATGCGCAAGGGAGCGATCTTCGTCGACCACACCACGGCGTCGGCTGCGCTGGCGCGCGAGCTCGACGAGGCGGCCAAGGCCAAGGGTCTTTCGTTCGTCGACGCGCCGGTGTCCGGCGGCCAGGCGGGCGCGGTGAACGGCATGCTCACGGTGATGTGCGGCGGCGAGCAGGCCCCGTTCGACGCAATGCGGCCGGTGGCGATGGCGTTCTCGCGCGCGGTGACTCTGGTGGGAGTCAGCGGCGCCGGCCAACTCGCGAAGATGGTCAACCAGGTCTGCATTGCGGGGCTGGTGCAGGGCTTGTCCGAAGGTATCGCGTTTGGTCTCAAGGCCGGCTTGGACATGAAGCTCGTGCTCGAGGTGATCGGCAAGGGCGCCGCGCAGAGCTGGCAGATGGACAACCGCGGCACGACCATGATCGAGGACAAGTTCGACTTCGGTTTCGCCGTCGACTGGATGCGCAAGGACCTCGGCCTCGTGCTCGACGAGGCGCGGCGCAACGGGGCGCACTTGCCGGTGACCGCGCTGGTCGACCAGTTCTACGGCGACGTCCAGGCCATGGGCGGCCGGCGCTGGGACACTTCGAGCCTGGTCAAGCGCCTGCGCTGAGGCAACCGCCCGCCGCTATTTTTTCGGCGGTTCGTTCTTCGGCGGCGGGGTTTCGTTCTTGGCGTTGAGTTCCGCCAGCTCGGCCTCGGTGATGATCTCGAACACGCGAACCACCTTCTGCACGCCACTGACCGTGCGCGTCAGGTCGGTCGCGCGCGTCGCCTCGCGCTCCGTGACGCGGCCCATCAGGTAGACATTGCCGCGCTCGGTCACCACCTTGATCGCGTTGGCCTGCAGATCCTTCGCGTCGACGAAAGTCGCCTTGACTTTGGTGGTCAGGAACGAATCGTTCGAGCGCGACGACACCGAGCTGGGCAGCGCGACCGCCAGCTCGTTGACCGTCGAGCGAACGTTCTCGATGCGCTGCACGGCCTGTTCGACCGCGGCACGGTCGGCTTCGGTGGGCACTTCGCCGGTCAGCAGCACCGTGCGGTTGTAGCTGGTGATGTTGACGTGCGCCCGGTCGCCCATCAGCTCGCCGACGCGGCTGCTCGCCTTCAGTTCGATCGTCCCATCCTCGACCTGAGCACCGGTCGTGCGCCGATCGACGTACATCATCGTTCCGCCGACCATGGCGCCGCCAACCACCAACGGCGCGCAGCCGCCGAGCTGCAGCGCCACCAGAGCGGCAGCCGCCAGCCAGCGCATGCCGGCGCTGCGGCGTCGTTGAACGGGAAGAGAAGAAGTGGTCGGCCTCATGCAGGATCCTGTTCTCCCAAGAGTTGAAGATCGATCGCGTCGCACAGGCAGTGCAGGATCAATAGTTGCATCTCCAACACACGTGCACCGCGCTCGTGCGGCACGGCAATGGCCGCGTCGGTCTCGCCCAGCGAGGCGCGCAAGCCGCCTGCGCCCATCAGCGCAATCACGGCCATGTCTTTCGCATGCGCCGCTTCCACGGCCGCCGACGCCGCATCATGCTCGCCGTCGATGTCGAGCAGCAGCAGCAGGTCGCCGGGGGAGCCCAGCGTCGACACCTGTCTTGCCAGCACCGCCGCAGCGCCGCCGGCGATCGCCAGCTTGCCGGAGGTCGCCGCGTCGGCGTAGAGGGTAATCACCGCGAGGCCGGGACGCTCGCGTTCGAACCGCCCCATCAGCCGCGCCGCGAACAACGAAGCAAGCGGCGCCGCCGGGCCGAGCCCGCACACCAACAGCTTGCCGCCGGCCGTGAGCACGCCCACGATGGCCTGCGAAGCCTCGGCGATTGGCCGCGTCAGGGAATCGACCGATCGGTATTTCAGGTCCGCAGCATCGAAGAACTGCTGCTGGATGCGCTGCTCGAGCATGGGTCGCGATGATAAGTCAGCTGTTGGTATCGAAATGAACGCAAAGGTTCGCTGCGCGACTGTCGCCTCACGCGTCGAATGCCGCGCGCACCCACTGCACCCGATTGCCTTCGATGGCCACGACGTCGAACCGGCACGGCGGCATGTGCCCGAGCCGAGCCAGATAGTGGCGAGCCGCGAGCACGATGCGTTGCTGCTTGGGTGCGGTGACGCTGGCGAGCGCCCCTCCGAACGTGGTCGCCGCTCGCGAGCGCACCTCGACGAACACCAGCGTCCCGTCACGCTCACGCAGGATCAGGTCGATCTCGCCGCCGCGCGCATGCGGTCCGCGCGCCACCCGATAATTGCGGCACACGAGGGCCAGGCCGTGTCGCTGCAGGTGCTCCAGCGCGAGTGCTTCGGCGCGGTCGCCCGCTGACTTCGGCGTTGTTGTTGCCACCTGCCTGTCCTTGAATCTCGACGCGACGCTCTGGAAGCAAA